>CALGSR010000373.1 GCA_937902115.1 uncultured Bacillus sp.
AAATCGGTAACCCCTTCACGAATTGAAGAGAATTTTCATGTATTTGACTTTGATTTATCGAAGACAGACATGGAACAAATCAATAAACTAAACATGAACCGGCGTAAAGGCAGAATTCCAAATGAAATGAATTTACTCGAACTATAGGGAATAAACTCTCTGCTGCAGCTCATTATGCTTGTAGAGAGTTTTTTATCGCTTACTATTAGATTGATATGTTGACTTCCATTCAGAAAACCATTCATTGTTCCCTTCTATTATTATCTAGATATATCTTTCTATTATTTTCTTCCCTTATTACTCTATTGAAAATCACTCAACTTGTCATATATAGCACTATCGAAACGTTGCTCTGTTACAGAAATGTCACATTTATTTTCTTGAAATTTTATTGGAATATATAAATGCTAATGATATACTTTATCAATAACACAGGATATTTTCGTCGGAAAGGTGAACAAAATATTATGTTATTAACAGATGTGAAGGTTGGACAAACCGTTACTGTGACAGAAATAGAGGCAAAAGAGAAAATTAAGAATTTTCTTGTCTCACTTGGATGTTTTGCAGGAGAACAAATTACACTTATTTCTATTTTGTCTGGAAATTATATCGTTAACATTAAGGACAGCCGCTATGCCATCGAAAAAAAGATAGCCAAATCCATTTTAGTAGAAGAGTAATTTGCAACGTAAAATATTTGATTATTCTGAGTAACACTTTTTCAATTCTAAAAGGAACTGTATATTTTTTTCATTTCGGTTGAGAATGAATATTATTCGACAAATAGATTAGAAAGGGGCTTCTCTATGAAAATAGCATTAGCGGGTAATCCCAATTCGGGGAAAACGACACTGTTTAATGTACTTACAGGTAAAACAGAGTCAGTCGGTAACTGGTCGGGCGTTACTGTATCTGCTAAGCAGGCAGATTTAAAGCAAAAATACACTCCTGATGATTTGAACATTCAAATTGTCGATCTTCCAGGTACTTATTCTATCTCCCCATTTACAGGTGAAGAAGCCATTACCAGGGACTATATTTTAGAACAATCCCCGGATATCATCATTAACATAGTAGACGGGGCTAATATGAGTCGAAGCTTATTCTTCACAACCGAGTTGATTGAATTAGGAATCCCTGTAGTGATTGCTCTAAATAAAAATGATGTCTTAGCGAAACGTGGTGACTCGATCAATGAAAGCGTTTTAAGTGATGTATTAAATTGCCCGATTATTCCAATTTCTGCAAGGCTTGAAAGAGGCATTGCACAATTAATCAATGAGGCTGTTATCCTGTTTAATCGTCGGCAACCTCAAGTTCCAACGGAATTTTATCAAGAGACAAATGAACATTCCGCTCAAGCAAGACAACAGTATATTAATAAAATTGTGGCAAAAAGCTTAATACGAAAAAGAGCAGCGAATAAACTGTCAAATTCGGATAGAGTGGACCGAATTGTTGCTCATAATTGGTTAGGACTACCCATCTTTTTTATCATCATGTGGGCTATATTTTCCTTCTCAATCGAAGGACTTGGTGGATTTTTATCAGAATACTTAAATGAAGTCTTCTTTGGAGAATTGGTGCCGAATGCGGCAAATTCCTTTTTCGAAAGTATCGGTATCCATCCCCTGCTGCAGGCAATCATTGTTGAGGGTGCGATCGGCGGCGTTGGAGCAGTCATCGGCTTCCTGCCTTTAATCATGGTATTGTTCTTTTGCTTATCCATTCTTGAAGATTCTGGGTATATGGCAAGAGTTGCCCTTCTTATGAACCGCTATTTTAAAAAGATTGGATTATCTGGGAAATCCATTATTCCGATGATCGTCGGTTCCGGTTGTGCTATTCCGGGCGTAATGGCAACAAGAACAATTGAAGATGAGAATGAAAAAAGAATGACAACGATTTTAACACCGTTTGTTCCATGCGGAGCAAAGCTGCCTATTATCGCTTTATTTACAGCCGTATTTTTCCCAAGTAATACATGGGTCGGACCAAGTATTTATATTGTCGCCCTATTAATGATTCTACTTGGAGGCCTTCTGCTAAAGAAGATTTTCGTTTGGGAAAACTCATCCCAATTTATAATGGAATTGCCAGAATATAAGATTCCCAGCCTAAAATATGCTTTCACACAAATGTTTGATAAGGCGAAAGCCTTTATTTATAAAGCTGCAACGATTATTCTTGTCTGTAATACCATTGTCTGGTTTGCGTCAGCATATAATTGGGGCCTACAGCCTGTGACAGACCAAAGCCAAAGCATTCTAGCTTCACTTGGCGGAGTAATTGCTCCACTGTTAATTCCATTAGGATTTGTCGGCTGGCAGTTAGCCGCTGCAGCCATTACCGGATTTATTGCAAAGGAGAATGTTGTCGCTACATTAGCCGTGTTGTTAGCAGCATCTTCTGCAGATGTTTTGCACGTCCCTGGCGGAGTACTTACCGATTTCTTTACACCCGTAACCGGATTAGCATTTCTCTTATTCAATTTATTTACACCGCCGTGTTTTGCTGCAATCGGTGCGATGAACGCAGAACTAGGTTCAAAAAAATGGTTATTTAAAGCCTTGGCATTCCAATTTGGAGTTGGTTATTCGTTAGCAATGCTTGTTTCCCAGATAGGTTCCTTAATTGCCTTTGGAACTCCGGCAACGGGCTTTGTTCCTTCTATTATTATAGCCATTCTGCTTGTTCTTACTGTGATCCTGATTATTAAAAGATCTGACTTTAAACGAACTCAATTAGGAGTTGAATTATAATGTTATCTACAATCATTGTTGGCTTGATTTTTGTTGCTATTCTATTTTTTGCCGGTAAGAAAGCTTTTTCAAATATAAAAAATAATAAATGCAACTGCGGCACAAGCTGCTCGGATAAGAGCAAATGCCATGTTGCAAAAGAATAACAAAATGAAAAACCTGCAACCGTCCGATGCAGGTTTTTTTCTTTAGTAAATTTATTTTCCGTTTTTCATCCAGTAATCATAAATCAGCTCTTTAACCATTTCATTTATATTCTTCACTTTTCTCTTTTCAAGCCATTCGACTTGATCGATGGGCAAAGTTAAATTTAATTTTATTCTTTTGTCCGGCATTTCCACGTTTCTGATTGCCTCCAGTGTTACTCCCTCATCGATGGTCGGAAAGGTTAGGTCACTTTCATGAACTCTGTCTAAATCATGGTAGTAATCCAGTTCACCTTCGTCTAGTTCACAATATAAGTTAAGCTGCGGTAGTCCTCTTGTGAAAACTTTCAGATTCATGATCGAGCTTATAATTTTACCATCTTCTAATTCTATCTCAATAATCAAACTTTCTTCATTGCGATATCTATTCACTGTCACTTCCGTTACAATCATATCCAGCTCTAATGTAAATCCGGTACCCGATGCAAAAATATAGAGAGCACTATTGAAGATAAAAATACTCTCACCGTCTATCTTTACTGATTTAATCTTGACCACAATACTCCCCCCTGAAATTCTACCGCCCATTTTATAAACAACCATACTTCTATTTTAACAATATTTAGAACCGTAGGATAACAAATGTCTAAATGAATGAGTTGAGATACTTTATAATATTTTAAAAAAATAGGATAAAATGAAAACAGATATTAGACTTTGCTAATCTATGAACAAATTGTAATGATTTGTTCATAGATTAGCAATTGAATGCTAGTAAAAAAGTGATACATTTATACTTGTATACAAGGAGAAAAATCTTCATTGAACAAGAAAGGCGGCGCATACTATGGGAACCATTTCCATAAGTGCATTAATGATAAGATTCATACTAGGCGGGGCGGCAGTGGTTGCATCTACTATTGTAGCGAGAAAACTAGGAGAAAAAGCAGGCGGTATCTTTGCCGCATTTCCAGCCGTTTTCTTAGCCGCACTATTAACAATTGGACTCGATTTTAGCGGAAGTGAACTTATTGCAAATTCGATCGTGATATCTAAAGGAGCCATCATTGGAATGGCTATTAATATCGTCATCGCTATTATTGCTGGCTACCTGACCACTAAACAAGGCTGGAAAAATGGCTTGCTTCAGGCATTATGCTGTTGGTTCGTTCTTTCAATCGCAGTGGTTTTCATTACAAATTAAGAAAAGAAGGGATACATCTTGAATAAGGATCTGCTCATTCGTTTTATACTCGGCGGTACAGCCGTTGCAATCAGCTATTTAATTACGGTGTTTTCTCCGTGGAAAATTCTTGGCGGTATTTTTGCCGCATTTCCCGCTGTCATGATTACGGCTGTCTTAATGGGAGGCATTGTTTCAGGTTCAAAAAGCGCAGCCAAAATAGCCAACGGCTCCGTTTTTGGGATGATTGGCGGTGTTTTTTGTGCAGTCACTGTTTTGTTCGTTTTAACAGTTACAAATAATTGGCTGCTGAGCATTCTTTTGGGGCTTGTTGTATGGCTTGGAAGTTCTGTCATTGTCGCAGCAATGAAAGAACGAATCATATTGAAAGCTAAAAACAACCAGGGAAATGGACAGCATAAAACTGCTGTTTAATATTCGCAAATATAGACTTAAAAAGGTTCTTCTTTAAAGAACCTTTTTAGCTAGCTATCATTCTTTTATTCCTCCGCAGCAACGACATTAGTACATTGTTCAAACCACTTTATTTTTTCGCGCAATCGAACAACTTCTCCGATAATAATCATCGCCGGGTTTTGAATTTTTTCCTGCAGAATAATCTCTTTCATGTTTTCCAGCTTTCCTGTAAAAGTCCGCTGCTTATCAGTTGTTCCCCATTCAATGACAGCAGCCGGTGTTTGTGGATTTCTGCCATTGGATATAAGCTGTTGCGCAATATAGTCGATATTGCCAACACTCATATAAAAAGCGATTGTATCTATCCCCTGTGCAAGTGCATACCAATTGAGATGATCCTCACCCTTATTTCCACGTCCATGCCCTGTCACAACAGCAAAGCTGGAAGCATGCTCACGGTGTGTCACAGGAATACCGGCATAGGCAGGCGCCGCAATGCCTGCTGTCACTCCCGGAACAATTTCATATGGGATGTTAGACCTTTCCAGCACTTCCGCTTCCTCGCCGCCGCGCCCGAATACACAAGGGTCCCCCCCTTTTAATCGGGTCACAATTTTCCCTTCCAGTGATTTTTTCACTAGCAACTTATGAATTTCCTCTTGAATTAAATGATGCTTTCCTGGAGATTTTCCACAATAAATCAGCTCTGCCGTATCGCTTGCATATTCAAGCAGCTTCGGATTAACCAGTCTGTCATAAGCAATGACATCTGCCTTCTGAATACATTCAAGACCATATACAGTGATTAACTTAGGATCCCCCGGTCCCGCTCCAACTAAATAGACTTTCCCTGGTTTCATTACAAAACTCCCTCATTACCAACGTTCAAATAAATGATGCATTGTGATTTGTATTTTTCTTAAATCTAAGACAGGCCTCAATCCAGTGTTTTGCAAGCTCGGTGTTTGAGGCAAAGTGAAAATGAGTATAACCTGCTATAAGATTACCCGTTAGATAACCTTCCTGCTTTAAACCTATCCTGCCTTTTGTTTCATAAGCATATGGCAGGGCTCCCGAACCTTCAAACACAGA
>CALGSR010000374.1 GCA_937902115.1 uncultured Bacillus sp.
GCCATTTTCTTCTGATTTTAACTGATTAAGCAATAATTTCTTTTACTCTCACTTCCGAAAACTGTTGACGGTGACCGTTCAGTCTTCTGTAGCCTTTTCTTCTTTTCTTTTTGAAGATGAGAACCTTGTCCCCTTTCACGTGCGAAAGAACTTCGACTACTACTTTGGCTCCTTCCACCACGGGGGCACCTACGGTAACCGCGCCGTCGTTATCCACGAGCATCACTTTTTCAAACTCCACCTCTGCGCCCTGATCGGCGTTGATCCGGTGAACAAATAATTTCTGGTCCTGCTCAACTTTAAACTGCTGGCCCTGAATGTCTACAATGACGTACATATTTGTAATAACTTAACGTTACGTGCCTGAGGCGAGCCGCAAACCACGACTTCTTGTTCAGCCTATTGGCAAAATGAGGTGCAAAAGTACGCAATTATTTCATTATTTACAAATCATTCGCTCGTTTTTTCCAGTTTTCTGTAAGCATTTCCGATGTGTTCAACGATGTCACCCGCAATAAAGCTGCGGGGATGTATTGTTTCCCGGGTCAGGTCGGCCGTCATCCCGTGCAGGTAAACGCCCACCCTGGCGGCATCCAGTGGCCGGTACCCCTGCGCCAGGAGGCTGGTAATCATTCCGGTCAGCACGTCTCCGCTGCCGGCAGTAGCCAGTGCCGGGGTGCCGGTGCTGTTCACATGAACACTCTCCCCATCAATGATCAGCGAGTACGCCCCTTTGATCACCACAACCAGGTCGTTTTCCTTTGCAAAAAGCTTTGTTCTCACAATCTTGTCGTAGTCGTCGCTCCACTCTCCAATCAGCCGCGACAGCTCCCTCGGATGCGGCGTCAGGATGGTTTTGGCCGGCAGCAGCGAGATCCACTCCTTGTGCTGCGCCAGGATATTCAGTCCGTCGGCATCAATCACCAGCGGGGTACGGTTATTTTGGAGAAACCCATGCAGCGCCTCCTGCGTCTCCGGGTGCTGCCCCATCCCGATGCCGATGCCGATTGCATCCGGCTGCAAGGCAACCTTTATGTTGCCGATATGCTCCGTCTGCTCATCCTCCACCGCCATCGCCTCCGGGAGAGCCGTTTGGACGACCGGCATTCCGCATTTTGGCAGGTAGGCCGTAACCAGTCCGCAGCCCGTTTTCAATGCCGCCCGCGATGCCAGGCATACCGCTCCCGTCTTGCCCAGGCTTCCCCCCACAATCAAGGCATGCCCCTCCGTTCCTTTGTGGGCAAATTTGGCCAGCGGCTTCAGTAGGGAAGCGATCTCCCCCATCTCCGCTAAGTACACATCGCTTTTTGCCTCGGCAATTGCCTTCCTGTTCAGGCCGATATCCACGATCCGCACGTCGCCGGTGAAGTCCTTGTTCTCCGGCAGGTAGAGAGCCAGTTTGGGAATCTGAAACGTGATCGTCTCCGAAGCCCGCACGGCAAAAGAAGTCCTCCGTTCCAGAAAGAGACCGCTCGGCACGTCGATGCTGATCACCGGTTTCCTGCTCCCGTTGATTCTCCCGATCACCAGCGCTGCAATGCCGGTCACTTCGCGGGAAAGCCCCGTTCCGAAGATCCCGTCGATCACCACATCATGCCTGTCCGGGTCCGGAATATCCTTCTCCTCCCGTATCCGGCTGTACGCGATGTTCTCCGCCTTCACCCGCCGCAGGTTGTGGGCACAATCCTCCGAGTAATGGTCGCTGTACTCCACCACGCAAACCTTCACGCTGTAGCCCGACTTGTTCAGCATGCGGGCCACAGCCAGTCCGTCGCCGCCGTTGTTCCCCACCCCCGAAAAGATGAGCACAGAGATCCCCCTGTCCGGGAATCTCTTCGTGAATCGGTTGTAGAAGGCAGTCGCCGCCCGCTTCATCAGCTCAAGCGACGGAATCCCCTCTCTTTTAATCGTTTCTGCATCTATTCTCCTGATCTGCTCCGAAGTAAGAATCTTCATCTGGTTTTGTCTTTTTTTATCTTTATCGCGCGAAGTTACATAATTTTATCACGACAACCATCCATTAAAAAGCAATAAATCAACTTATCCCCGCATTATTATTCCAAATGTCTTCCTGCATTACTCCGTACTTTATCACTTATTTCCCCGAACACACTTTAATATTATTTAACGTTGATTCAGAAAAAGAAATACGAAAAAAGAAAAAGATATGAAAATAATACCTAAACTTGCATCCTGTAATTCTATTCAACACAATACACTGATAATTTATCTGATACGAGCTATAAACAATCCTTTTGCCTCACTTTGTAGCAAAAGTCATGGATGCAACAAACATTCATAAACTAATTTTATATTTATCAGAAACAACATCGTGAAACACTCATGCACAAACACATACACATTCAATTTAAAGGAAACGGAAAGTGTTATTTACGAAAGTTATAAATGCAGCATTTACGAATGTTGTCATAAACTTTCGTAAATAACACGTTCTCCCGACATCGCCTTCGGCTAGTCGGGAGAACGGACGGAGGATTACATCCTCCGTCCGTTACCGCCAAGTTTGAAGACCATCAAAACAAATAAAGCAAAAGGAGAAAAGATTAAAACCTACAATACAATAAAAATCATGACTGATAAACCAAAACAATAAAATTATGAAACGAATTCACCTCCTATTAAAAGTATTAATTGTTTTAGCGCTGTTCCATGGACTTGTTTCCTGTAATTCTGAGGATAGAAAAATTAAAAAGGCATTAAAAGAAAATGCATTAACGGATGGAACAAAATACAAATTGACTGAATATCGCATCATTGAAACCATTTTAAAAACAAATCTTGAAGATTCTATTACAAGCGGAAATATTTCAATCCGAACACAAAAAGAAATGATGAAAATGGATAGTCTGATGCTAAAGAAATACATTGGAGAACGTGAACAATGCATAATCCAAAAACAAAATACCTTGCGGTATCTTGCATCCACCTATGACGGGCTGATAGAAGATTGGCAGGAAATGATTGATGAACAAGAAGAAAAATTAAATGAAAAACAGGAAAAAATTGACAAAATTAAGGATAGAATTAAAAGCTGGGAATCACTGATTCAAAATTCTGATTCTCCTGTAATTTATTACATAATAAAACATCAATACGTTTTAGATGAAAAACACATAGAAAGAAAAGTTCTACTAACCACTGATTTTCAAATCTTATAATTGTCATCAATATGAAAAAGTTCATTTATTCAGCAATAATGATAATATTGTTTGCAGGTTGCAATAATCCTTTGAACAAACCAATAGTTGAACCTTTAACAGTAGAGGAATTACGCTCTGTTTCCAAGAAAGACACTTCATTTATTGAATTCTATGAACAAATTCAAAATTTTAGGCAATCGTTTTTTGATGAGGATATAAATCAAGTCAAATACGGTGATATTTCCTACAAGCAGCTACAAAAATATATAGCTTATAGAACGGATTCAACATTTACAAAACCCATAATTGAAAAAAGCACAGCAGATTGGAACGAAAAATATGGTAATTACGAACACGAACTTGATTCACTTAAAAACTATTGGCAAAATTACTTAGAAGAGAATTCTCTGATGAGTTATGTAGCTATTGAATTTGACCACATTGACAAAGACTATTACTCTTATAATAATGAAGTAAAAAACGTAAACCTTGCATTAAGATTGACACCATTAAAAGGGACAATTCAACAAATCAGTTTTACATATAAAATTAAAAGCAAATTACGTTCAGATGAATCAGAAAGTATCTATTCAAGTATTTACGATGATAATAGAGGTTCTTGTATAACAACTTCCCCATTTTCAACATCTGTTGTTCGATATTGGGAAGTAAATTATACGCTTGAAAAAACTTTAAAATATCTGTCAACAGCTGAATTTAACCGTGACTACAACATTACATTCGAAGTCAGCAAAATTAGAGTGAATAACAATAATATATCAGAAGATGATTTGTTAGTTCCTAGCGTAATGGAAGATTATTTAAAATATCCATCGTTGTATGAAGACGATGTTATTAAATATTTTTTCAATCCAGATTATATTTCATACTGGGAATATACTAGTAAGGCGATTGATAATGAATTAAGAATCAAAGATGAAAAATGTTATAATTTTATTAAAGCTGTTTATGATTCTGATGAAGACTAAAAATGAATAAAAACCAGGCATTAACACGTGGTATAAGGCATGGCTGGGTTCGTGCGGATTCGACAAGTCGAATCTCGTCCCAACCTACGTTTCGGTCGGACACTCAGACTCTCGTCTGACCGCCACGACCTCACACCACCACCGTTGTGCACAATTTTAAGAACTGCTACCACGATAAAATAATTTAGGATATGAAACTAAAAATGACAATTAATAAAATAAAATCTATTGACAATTTAGCAATAGAATTGCCTGTTGAGAAAGGACTTTATGCACTTACGGGTCAAAATGGAGCAGGTAAGAGTACACTAGCAACTTGTGCGTCTAGTGTCTTTTTTAGTATGACGATGAATGATTATTTTGGGAGAACCCCAGCAGATTCATTTATTAGTTTTGAGTATAATGGTTCATCAAAGATTTACAAGAAGAAAGAAGGACGCTGGATAACCGAAAAAAGTGGACATATTGATTTAAAAGGGTTTTATGAAGGCAGTTTGATTTTTGGCAATAGATTTCGGAATACTAACTATAATAATATTAGAAAACTAGAACGAATAGATGATAGTTATTTGAGACCCGCACCTGATTTCATAAGGGAAAATTTAGGAATAATTCTTCATAACAATAAAGATTTCTATGAAAAATTATATAGTGTTAATCCCTCCGCCATTAGGCATTTGGGAACATTTTATGGAGATATTTTCTATTATGAAATTAAAGGGAAAAAAGTATCTCAATTTCACATGTCCACAGGAGAGAATCTTTTGATTAGTATTTTGAATTCTTTGAACATCAGGAACTCTGACCGAACTACGTTAAACAATCCATGTATATTAATATTAGACGAAATTGAGCTAGCCTTACATCCATCATCATTAAAAAGGCTTGTAATATTTCTAAGGGAAATTTTGAATTTATATAACTACGCTATTTATTTTTCAACACATTCTTTAGAATTAATTAGTTCAATTAAACCAGAAAATATTTATTTTCTTGACAGGCATACTGATTATTCCTTGGAATTAATAAATCCTTGTTATCCTGCCTATGCTACACGAATGTTATATGACCATACGGGTTATGATTATATTATCTTGGTTGAAGATGATTTGGCAAGAGAAATTATTAAGAGGTTGTTAAAGCAAAATGGCTTGTGGGGTAATAAACTCATATATGTCTTACCTTGCGGCGGTTACAGCAATGTTATTGATTTAGCTCAAGAAGTTGTGGCCAGCAATTTGGTTGGTAAAACATCAAATATTGTGATTGTATTAGATGCTGACATAAAAACTGAAGCGGCAAATTATATTGCTAAAAATAAAATATCAAATAATATTCCGCTAAATTATTTGCCAATTGAAAGTCTTGAAAAATTTTTAAAAGCAAAGCTTTATGATAATGTTGACCACAAACTTTTTAGACACTTGAATGATTTTGTTTTTCACCAAGTAAGTTTGAACCAAATTATTGATGAATATCGGAGTTCAAATGAATTCAAGAATGATAAAAATGGGAAAAAGTTATACGAAAGGATTGACAAAGAATTAAGAGCACGCAATAAAAGCAGAAACGAAATAATTGAAATGGTTGTAGACTATCTGTCGCAAAATGATAAGCCAAGTATAGACAAGATAGTTGAATTTCTAAAAAAGCAATTTGAATAAAAAAACTGCGCCCAACATCATGTATACAACATTGGCATTTAGGTGGTTACTTGAAGTTTTCCGCCCCGCATCATCTTTTGCAACGGCAGACAGTGATGAAGCCCGCAATCCCCAACGTTTCATACATGTGACCGTTGTGGGCTATGCAAAAAAAACGCACGCACATGAGATATATCTTAGTAAATCCTCTGGGAATGACTATTGAACAGATTATAGAACTTGGGAATAATGAGCACTTTTCTAAACTAACATGTTCGATAATTCCAACAATTGATTATTGGAAAAATTTG
>CALGSR010000375.1 GCA_937902115.1 uncultured Bacillus sp.
AAAAAGCTTTATCGTGATTTTTTGGATATTGATGAAGAAATTGAAAAAGAGTTTGGCATCCCTACTACAGAAATCTTTGTAAAATTGGGGGAGAAGGTCTTTCGTGAAAAGGAAAAGGAAATCATCACGACATTGAGCGAACAGCCTTTGCATGTGATTTCTGTTGGCGGGGGCGCCTTTATGCAGGAAGAAATTAGAAAGGCCTGTTTAGCGAATTGCCTCGTTATTTATCTGGATTTATCCTGGGAAAATTGGAAGGAAAGAATGCGTCTCATTATTGATAGCCGGCCTGTCCTGCAAAACAAAAGCATGGATGAAATCGAAGAATTATTTTATAAAAGACAGGAAGCCTACGCTCTTCATCATTCAAAAATATCAACCGATAACTTAAATGAAGAGGAAGCAGCGGCTTATATTGTAGATTCGTTAAAAATTACTTGGGATTTACATGAGCCAAGATCCTAGCTGGTAAGACGCTTCTAGGGACCGGTGAAAGCGTAAAGGGCTCGTGATTAGACGAGTCCTTTATGAATTTGCTTTTCTATTTAATGATTTAAAAATGGGGTAAGGGCCGAAATCGCCTGCTCCATTTTTTTTGCGTTTTTTTCATACATTGCTTTTGCAGTTTCTGATTCGGTACCAAGTGCATATAATTCCAAGTCCGCTTGGCACTTTTTCATCATAGCCATTAATAATGGACGGCTCTCTGGTGGGGGAACATTGATTTTGTCATCATATAGGTCAACGGTTAGTTCTCCATAGGAATTGATCTGTCCTAAAAAAACATTCTCCAATGCAACACCTAATTTATCTAATTCCATATGAAGCCATTTTCTGTCTTTTCTTGCCGCTGCCATCGAATCATTAATGATCGTTCCATCCATAATGACGGTTTCAGATTCCTTTTCATGGGCCACTGGTATATTCAAGTCTTTTGCAGTTAATGGTCTGTTTTCTTTTTTTAATAAAACACTAAGCTCCCCATTTGGTTCAAGCAATGCGAATTCAACATCAGCAGTACTAAAGACATCTTTTCCCCGCAGCAAGGACCCAAGATCTTCTACTGAGTATTTTTCCTTTTTTAAATTATCTTCCATAATCTTGCCGTCTTTAATAAAAATGGTTCCTTTTCCCTCAACAATATCCCTGAATTTTTTACTTTTTAGAGAAAATACATCCACAAGTAAAGTAATAATACTGAATATGGCTATTGCTAATACTCCATGGCCAATGTTAGCATCCAGGCCCATAATCACTTCCCCGGCAATACTTCCGATCGTAATGCCTGATACATATTCGAAAAAAGAGATCTCCGATATTTGCTTTTTTCCTAACAGTTTTGTCAAGAGAAGTAAAACTAGAAGAAAAACAATCGAGCGAATGAATATTTGTGTCCATTCGGACATACGAGTGCCCCCTTTAATCGTTATTAAAATGAACTCTATGATGGTCTATATTGTGGTTCCTCCAGTTGCATTTCCAGAGTACGGTTATACAAATCTTGTTTCACTTCATCCATTATTAACATCATGTCATGAAATGTAGTTTGAGCGGATGGATCCTTTGAATGGAGGGCAAGTTCAGATAGCTGAGCTTCAATGGATTTAACGGTTGCTAACGTTTGTTTTACATTTGATATAATCGTCATTTGGCGGACCTCGCATTTCCCTTCTGTTATTTGAGTCTGTATATTCCGTATTATTCTTCTTGAAATAGAAGTAACCGGTCGGCTTTGAGCCGACCGGTGCAGTCATTATTGCTTATACTGGGGCTCTTCCTGTTCAATTTCCTGGATCCGTGGTGCAAGACTATCGATAATTGATTGTGTTTGGGTTGCAGCGTCCTTGTAAAGTTGCTTAGCTGATTCATTGTCCGTACCTAAACTAAACGTTTCAAAGCTTGCCTGTGCGCTTTTTAAACTTGCCAATGTTGTTTTTACTTGTGCAATCACGGTCATTGTGTTATTCCTTCTTTCGTTTAGGATGTTGTTCGAGAAGTATTTTTTGTTTATTTCCTGTAAAATATGTCTGTATATTTTTACAAATTGAATAAAAAAATCCGCAGAGGCATGATTGGCGCTACGGCTAAGGATTACGATACTTTTATTTTTGGCAATATTAATCATTAGCTAAATTAAATCATAATGAGATAAGAACCTGGTATAAGTGGTAATTTATTAATATCGTTAGCGCAAAATGTTACTATGGTCACTGAGGATTTCAAAAAACTTTCATTGTTTTATTGATTGTATTATAATACCCCTATATGTAATACTTTACGGTAAACTAGATGACCTTGTGTTATCCGGAACGATAGTTGTCATAATTGAAAAAGTAAAGGGTGATTTAAAGATGGCTTATGTTTATGATAAAAAAGCATTGAATCGCTTAAAGCGGATTGAAGGACAAATGAAGGGCGTCATTAGTATGATGGAGCAGGGGAAAGAATGCAGAGATATTGTGACTCAATTATCGGCGATTCGAAATGCCGTTGATCGGGCGATGGGAGTTATCGTCAGCGCTAATTTAGAGCAATGTGTCCGAGAGAACATTGAAAAAGGGGAAGAAACGGATCATTTAGTAAAGGAAGCAGTAGAGTTATTAATCAAAAGCAGATAAGAGGAAAAGTGCCCGATCAATTCGAGGCACTTTTCTTCATAGTTATCCGTCATAACCATTAAAATTAGTACTGAGGTACTTTACAGTGTATTGAAAATGTGACTTTTGTTCTTTACAATTAAAAGGCAAAAATCCATACTAAGGTTAAAGGCTTTCTGATTATCCTAAGAAAATATTTGTGGTTAAGATGGGGTATTTAGCAAATGGGTTGGGAGTTTGGATTATAAGTATGAAATTTTATCCACCTGTACCCGCCATCGTAGCCAATAAATGAATAAGGAAACATTTACTATCATAACTCAGAAACTACAGGAAGCAGAAGAAGAGGTCTATTCAACTTTACTGTAACAGCTCAAACCTGTTCGACCTGTCAGCTTTGTGTTGGTGTGTGTGCTAAGAAAGCGATTATAATCTAAGGCCAAATTTCTACCGTTCAGGAAATTCATTATCCTATCTATAAAAAACATGCACGGCTTGTAATCAATCCTGTGATACACTGCAGGAGCACGATGAGAAATGTGCTATGCGTACAAAATGCGAGGAATTAGTGGATCTTTCCTTAAGTTAATCATGTTTGTACCTGGCCTTTCCAAGCTGAGCCGGTAGTGGAATGATGATTATCTTCATTTAAAGCTTAAAAATAATAAGGAGTGGATCAGAATGTTATCAAACATTGGAGTTCCTGGTTTAATTTTAATTTTAGTATTAGCCCTAATCATCTTTGGACCGAAGAAATTACCTGAAATGGGACGTGCAGTAGGGCAGACATTAAGAGAATTTAAGAAATCAACACGAGAATTGGTTGACGATGAAAAGGAAACAATTGAAGAAGTGGCTAGAACGGTTGATGATAAAAATGCAAAATCTTAATGGATAGTACTCGATTAATTTGTTAATTAGAAAGTCTTTGTTAAAGTATTCGATAGATAAATCCATTGAACGGGGCGGATTTATCAGCAAGGCAGCGGCGTAAAATGCCAAGCCCTCTGACTGATATTTTCGTACCCGTGCTTTTTTTAACAGAAAAATGTTCCTGGCTGTGCTTAAATGATGATAGTTGGAATTGTATCAGGCTAAAAATAAAATAGGCTAGGTAATTATTGAGGTGATATCATGCTGGAGAAAAGAACTCCATTACAGATTAATCAAGCGGTTGAAAAAGTTGTTGCTCATGTATTAGAAGGCAGTATGGAAGAAGTGTCAATCTTTGAGTGTGAAGGCAGATATTTGGCTGAGGATATTGTTGCAACGCATGATGTTCCTTTATTTACACGTTCCGGGTATGATGGCTATGCACTAAGATCAATTGATACGGTGAATGCTTCCTCTACAGAGCCCGTTAAATTAAAGGTACTTGAAGAAATTGGAGCCGGAATGGTAGCTGAGCATGATATCGGCCCATTTGAAACGATTAGAATCATGACCGGCGCTAAAGTACCGAATGGCTGTGATACCGTTATCATGCTCGAAGCTGTTAAAGAAGAGGAAGTAAACGGTGAGCGCTATATTACTATCAAACGCGAGGTGAAGAAAGGCGATCACCTGTCCATTCAAGGCGAGGAAGCGAAAAAAGGAGATGCCATCCTCAAAAAGGGGACGAAAATTAATCCCGGTGTGATGGCTGTTTTAGCAACCTTTGGCTATGGTAAGGTTCGTGTAGCCGTGAAACCTCGGGTTGGTATCTTTGTAACTGGTTCAGAACTTCTCGAAGTGGATGAGCCGCTCGAGGATGGAAAAATTCGCAACAGCAATGCCCATATGATTTTCGGCCAAGTAATAAGAGCAGGAGGAGAACCAGTTTATTTAGGCAAGGTTCCGGATGTTCTCGATACTTGTGTTGAAAAGATTACCGGTGCTTTGAAGGAGTTTGATTTGCTCATCACGACAGGCGGAGTATCTGTCGGTGATTACGATTTAATGCCGGATGTTTATAAAGCGTTAAATAGTGAGGTTTTATTTAATAAAATCGCGATGCGCCCGGGAAGTGTGACAACAGTGGCTGTCCTTGAAGGCAAGTATTTATTCGGTTTATCAGGGAATCCATCGGCAAGCTATGTCGGCTTCGAGTTGTTTGTACGGCCGGTGGTGCGCAACATGTTGTTCTGTGAGAACCTGCATCTAAAAGTTGAAACCGCGCGTTTAAATGTAGACTTTAAGCGTCCTAACCCAATGACTCGTTTTGTCCGCACTAAACTTTCTTTTGAAAGCGGAGAACTAGTTATCGAATCTGCTGGGATGGATAAATCGAATGTTGTCACAAGTCTTGCCCATACCGATGCCTTAGCTATCCTACCAGGCGGCGAACGCGGCTTCGAGAAAGGCGACACAGTGAAGGTGCTGTTGTTAAATGATGATGAAGGCAGCGCTTGGCCTTGGTAAGATTGACTGGATGAAGTTGTTGTGAGTTTAAGTGATTTGACCCCTGTTCTGTTGGATGGGGGTTTTTGGTTGTTGATAAATAATAGAGGGCAGCGATTGAAGCTTTTATAGTACCCGTCAGAGGTATTGTATAGTAATGATAGGTACTCTAAATTGTCCCAAGAGCTCGCCAGCCCAAGAGAAAGTGGGCCACTGTCCCTATGAAGGGTTGATAGAACCCGTCAGCGGGAG
>CALGSR010000376.1 GCA_937902115.1 uncultured Bacillus sp.
CCGTTAATCATTATGACAAAGCTTGAACAATTTGATTATGCCGGGGCAACAGCCATTGCTGTCGTGATGCTGCTTATTTCCTTCCTCTGTTTAATCAGCATTAATATCATCCAAGTATGGAGCCGCAGGCATGAGCTTGGGCAGGAGTAGGTGAATAGAATGGAACCATCATTGTCAAAACAAAAAGGCAGAACAGAGTCAAATAGAGTCAAATTTGTCCTTGTAACGATTGCTATTTTATATTTATCATTTTTACTTTTTGTCCCGCTAATTGCTATTTTTATTAAAGCGTTTGAGCAAGGAGCAGAAGTCTATTTCGCTGCAATAACAGAAAGTGATGCCCTGTCAGCTATCCGTTTAACCTTGCTTACAGCAGTCATTGTCGTACCGTTGAATACGATATTTGGAATTGCAGCGGCATGGGTAGTGACAAAATTTCGTTTTAGAGGAAAACAAGTTCTAATGTCGCTGTTAGAATTGCCTTTTGCCGTTTCTCCAGTAATTGCCGGTCTCGTTTTTGTCCTGCTTTTCAGTCCCCGGGGTGTGCTTGGTCCCTGGCTCGTGGATCATGGGATAAAGATTATCTTTTCCGTTCCGGGAATCATCATAGTGACTATTTTTGTTACTCTGCCATTTGTCGCCCGTGAGTTAATTCCGGTTATGCAGGCTCAAGGGACGTCAGAGGAGGAGGCAGCTGTATCGCTTGGATCTAATGGCTGGCAGATGTTTTGGCGGGTGACTCTTCCTAATATTAAATGGGGATTAATGTACGGAATGATTTTATGTAATGCCAGAGCTATCGGTGAATTTGGAGCTGTATCCGTTGTATCCGGCCGGATACGGGGGATGACGAATACGATGCCGCTTCATGTAGAAATTTTATATAATGAATACCAATTTTCCGCATCGTTTGCTGTTGCTTCACTGATGTCCCTCATGGCTATTATTACGCTGATCATAAAAAGCATCATTGAATGGAAAACAGAGAAACATGAAGGTTGAGGTGTGTCAATCATGTCAATTCAAATTCATAATGTGTCCAAGAACTTTGGAACCTTTCAGGCCTTAACGGATATCAGTTTAGAGATACCGAATGGGAAGCTTGTTGCTCTTTTAGGACCTTCAGGTTCAGGGAAAACAACTCTACTAAGAGTCATTGCCGGATTGGAATCAGCGGATGAAGGGGAGATCCTGTTCGATGGCAAGGATTTAACAGATGTCCATGTAGGCAATAGGGAGGTAGGTTTTGTCTTTCAGCATTATGCCCTCTTTAAACATATGACTGTTTTTGAAAACATAGCGTTTGGTTTAAAGGTGAAAAGAAGAAAAGATCGGCTGTCTTCGTCTGCAATCAAAGAAAGAGTAAATGAACTATTAAATTTAGTAAAGTTAGAAGGATTTGCCGGACGCTATCCATCACAATTATCTGGCGGGCAGCGGCAGAGGGTCGCGCTGGCACGGGCCTTGGCTGTGCAGCCTCGAATTTTGCTGCTTGATGAGCCATTTGGAGCCTTGGATGCAAAAGTGAGAAAGGAACTGCGCCGCTGGCTGCGCAAGCTTCATGATGAAGTTCATATTACCAGTATTTTTGTGACACATGATCAGGAAGAGGCATTGGATGTCGCTGACCAAATCATTGTCATGAATCAAGGGAAAGTAGAACAATTGGGGACACCTGATGAAGTGTATGATCACCCGGTAAGTCCATTTGTCTATGATTTTCTTGGCAACGTAAACTTATTTCACGGCCGCCTGAACCATGGCAGGTTTGCTCTTGGTAGTGCTGAAATTGAAGCGCCGGAACATTTGCATGTGAAAGAGACAGAGGCAGTGGGCTATGTGCGCCCACATCAATTAGCGATTGAAAAGGTAAAGAAGAATAACGATGTCATCGCGGCCAAAGTCACTTATACTCATGCTGTCGGACCGGTTGTCTATGTTGAAATGAAAATGGTGGATACAAAAGAGTTTGTTGAGGCTGAAATCAGCAAAGAAGAATCTAGGGAACTGAAGCTTCAGATTGGTGAAGAAGTCTATGTACGTCCAAAGGAAGTCAGAGTCTTTGTGCCGGAGGATTTTGTGATCTAAGCAAAGGGAATTGAGCAAAAACTACTATTTTTGTAAGAAATATAATTAAAACCAATTAAATTTATTGGAATAATCAAAATTGTGTTGACAGAGTATTAGCAGTGCTGTTAATATTCAAATATAAATAGAACCACAGCATGATAACTGAATGAATCAGAAACCAGAGATTCAATAAAGAGAATACCCCCTCTCTTTGTTGAGTCTCTGGTTGTCTTTTTTTAATCATTTAAACCAATTATGCTGGTAGGTTAAGTTGTATATAGGGAAGGGAATTTCATAAAAATGGTTGCGAATAATGCCAAAATGGCATGAATTTTATTAGTGGGAGGAAAGGCTAATGACAGTAAATCTAACAAATCAGTTGCAGGTAGTACCGGTTACAGGGAGAATCGGAGCAGAGATTCAGGGAGTGAAATTAAGCGAAAATTTAGAACAGGGGCTTCTCAATGAAATAAAGCAGTTATGGGGCAGCTTTTTCCAGAAGTACTTATGAGACTAGT
>CALGSR010000377.1 GCA_937902115.1 uncultured Bacillus sp.
GGGATGATGGATTTCCTAGCGCCTTTTCTGTGTCTTAATGAAATAAAGGGAGGCGATGGACCACAAATCGTAGGAATTTTGGAAATCTTGGTTTGTTGAAGAAGTTAATGAACCATCAATTGCAGGAATCGCGAGGGGATTGGTCCAATGAAGGGGTTAACGAACTATATCCAGGAAACGTATTATTTTAATTGCTTTGTTCCACCATTGAAAAAACACAATTAACAGTATTTCCAAAAGATACCCGTAATACAGCAGGAGTCAAATCCCTTGACTAGAAATAATTAACAGTATATTCTGAAACATACGCTAAAACAGTAACCGATAATCTCTATCAAAAATCAACCTGACTATCAGATGGAAGGATCAACAAATCATGAGTGAAACAAACATAATGACTTTAAAGGGCCAAAAATCAAAACGAATTTGGATGGCCATTGTTCTCGGTTCTTTTGCTGGGATTGCTCCACTGTCCACCGATATGTATTTGCCCTCCCTGCCGCTTCTGGCGGAGGATTTGCAAAGCAGCACATCTGTAGCCCAGCTTACATTAACCTCAAGCTTGCTTGGCATGGCATTAGGACAGCTGTTCCTTGGTCCACTAAGTGACCAAAAAGGGAGACGAATGCCCCTTGTCATTTCCCTAATCGTGTACTGCATATCTTCTATATTATGCGCATTTGCCCCATCCGTGTGGTGGTTAGTTGTGCTTCGCTTTATCCAAGGTGTCTCGGGAGCAGGGGGCATGGTCATATCAAGAGCGATTGTCCGTGATATGTATTCAGGCATCGAACTAACGAAATTCTTTGCCCTCTTAATGCTTATTAATGGAGCGGCGCCTATTTTAGCTCCGGTCATTGGGGGACAAATCCTGCAATACACGAGTTGGAGAGGAGTCTTCGTTGTATTGGGTGCATTAGGAATCCTGATGGTTTCCGCGGCTTACTTTGCTGTCGGAGAATCACTTTCTGAGGAAAACCGCATCAAAGGAGGCGTGAAAAATACGCTTCAAGCTTTAAGAAAATTGCTCGCTGATCGCGTTTTTATGGGCTATGTCTTCACCCAAGGATTTGTTACCGCCGGAATGTTTGCTTATATATCCGGATCGCCATTCGTTATTCAAAATATTTTTGGCGCTTCGCCGCAAATGTTCAGTATTATTTTTGCCACCAATGGCATCGGAATTATCATCGCCAGTCAAACAACAGGCCGTTTGGCGGGAAAAGTGAAAGAAAGTACAATGCTGAAAATCGGGTTAGGGATCGCACTTTTCGGCGGGACTCTGCTAGCAGTCATGCTCGCTGCGGATGCGGGACTGATAAGCGTATTGCCAGCTTTATTCCTCGTCGTATCAAGCGTTGGGATCGTTGGAACTACTACCTTCTCGTTGGCAATGCAGAGTCAGGGGAAATCAGCCGGAAGTGCAGCCGCATTACTAGGTTTAATGCCCTTTGTACTAGGCTCAATCACGGCCCCTCTTGTCGGAATTGGCAACGGGCAATCCCCATGGCCAATGGCCATCATCATTATTTGCTGCGAGCTGATTGCGATCCTATCATTTATTTTTGCGGCCAAAGTGGCTGTTAAATAAGGCGGTAAAGGTGTCTCTCAATAAGGGAGGCACCATTTTTTTCATGAAGCACTATCCATGCTATATCAAGCTTAGAAAAATGAATACCTGTCCGTAAAATCAATAACCATTTCTCAAAGCTATTTTCCTCGCTTACTGCTATTTATTCCGTTTGATTATCTCCCGGGAAATATCAAAAAATGTCGATTTCCTTCAATAAACTTTTTCTTTGCAAATTTATCTTCGCTAAAAAAATTCATTCCTTTGTCGATATAAAAGATAATCATGAATAGTGGGGGAGGAACACGAAATGATGGATCGAGTTTCGAATCAACACTACCAGGCAACGAGAGTCGCAGCTACAGAAAAGGTAAATCCAGTGAAGGATCAAGATGATCTGAAGAATATGGAAAAGGAACAAGGAAAGCGGAAGCAGGAAATCACAAAGGAGAAAATGGAGGAAGTTGTCCAAGGACTGAACGATTTCATCCAACCTGTCAGCACTTCCGTTAAATTTGTACTGCATGATCGTCTGAATGACTACTACGTAGAGGTTGTAGATGATAAGACAAATGAGGTCATTAAAGAGATACCTTCAAGTAAACTGTTAGACGCTTATGCCAATATGATGGAATTTGTCGGATTACTAGTTGACAGAAAAATTTAACTGAAAAATTATAGATAAAAAGCAATCTATTCTACAGAAAACTAAAGAGAGGTGAAGGAAATGGTCAGAATAAACGGTCTCGCGAGCGGAATGGACATCGATTCGATTGTCTCGGACATGATGAAAATCAAAAGAATGCCGCTTGATAAACTAAATCAGGAAAAACAAATCCTTGAATGGCAGCGCGACGACTACCGCGAAATGAATACCCTGCTCGACAGTCTCGACCGAACGATATTTGACAATGTCTCCTTGCAAAAAAACTTCATTGCCAAAAAAGTCACATCCTCCAATGACAGTGCCGTCTCAGCCGTAGCACTAAACTCATCGGCGAATGTTTCGAATAGTATTGAAGTGGTGTCATTAGCGAAGCCTGCTTCTTGGAAGACTGATAGTGATGTTAATTTTAATGATAATCAGGATTTGGCTAATTTTAAAAAAGTTGATGGGACATTAAAAGTCCATGGAAATAAAGAATTAAATTTTAAAGTAAAAGAACCTGGGAGTCCCGAATATAAAGAGGTGAAAATTTCAATAAGTGCTGGGGATAGTATTGATACAGTGTTAAGTAAAATCAATAATTCAGATTTAGGTATTTCAGCTATGAGGGCAAGTATTTGGAATGGTAGTGTATATGAGGATAGTATTGTTTTCACTTCGAATAAAACTGGAACTGGCGGTGAACTTGTTGCATCCGATTCAACAACCAATAATTTTCTAAAAGATTTGGGATTTAAAGTTGCTGAAGACATGAATATCAACACAGATGACATAGAGGGATTCGATGGATATAAGCTGGTTCCAGATACATCTGAGGACAAGAAGGCATTAGATGCCATAGTAAAGATCAACGGTTACCAAATCGCACAATCATCCAACAACTTTACCCTAAACGGAATCCAATACACGCTTAAAGATAAAGGTACATCCAACATTTCCACCACCACCGACGTAGACACAGTATTCAACAGCATCAAAACTTTCGTTGATAAATACAATGAAGTTCTCGAGAAAATTCAGGGTGAGTTGAAAGAGGAACGGTTCCGCTCCTTCCATCCGTTATCGGACGAAGAACAAGAGGCAATGACGGAAAAGCAGGCAGAGAAGTGGGAGGAAAAAGCACGAAGCGGACTACTAAGGAATGATTCCATTCTCTCCCGTGCTTTAAGCACAATGCGGACGAATTTATATACCCCTGTAGACGGCTTAACGAGCAGCTTTACCCATTTATCGCAAATTGGCATCAAGACCTCTACCAACTATCGTGAAGGCGGTAAGTTGGTGCTTGATGAAGCAAAGCTGAAGGAAGCCATCAATCAGGATCCGAATGCGATTTATCAATTATTCAGCAGTGATGGGAAAAAAGCCGATGGGAAAATTGAAGAAAAAAACCACGGACTCGCAAGACGGCTGCGTGATTCCTTAAAAAATTCAATGGAAAATCTTGTAGAAAAGGCAGGAAGCTCGACAAAGACAAACAGCCAGTTCACCATTGGAAAGCTTTTAACTAGCGTCACTTCGCAAATCGATCGCTATGAAGTACGAATGCAGGATCTGGAAAGTCGGTATTACCGCCAATTCTCCGCCATGGAAAAAATGATTCAACAGGCAAATTCGCAATCCATGTCCTTGATGAGTTATTTTAGCTAAACAAAATAATCGTTAGTCTTTTAAATAAAAGGCTGTGTTAAAGACCCATGTTGCTTTATTATCTACTTTGTTGATTGGAGTGGAAGGCACGAAGACTC
>CALGSR010000378.1 GCA_937902115.1 uncultured Bacillus sp.
TTTGTGTCTCAAAGCCCTTGGGACTCTAAGGGTTTAATTTATGAAATTGATTCAATTATAATAATAATTCTTTTTTTGGATAAAAGATAAGAGTAAAGTAAAACCTAACTTTAAGCAGTATATATGGTTAGATTTGATTATATAGATGAAAGGAAAGATATGAATGACGAAATCAAAAAACGAGAGAGAAAGAGCATGGTCGGTGAGGAAACAAGATCAGAAGCCGCATGGAAAGGTAAAATCATTCAAGGAATTAGCAAATAAAGGAGGGGAATCCTAAACACAATAGTCAGCTAACGTTTAAAGCCTTCATAAGCGGGGATAAAGACAAGCCCCGCTTATGTGGAGTTCCATATTTATACTTTCGTGAGGATTAATTTGCAAACGAAAAGGTTAGCCTGCTGACTCTTGGATGATTTTATAGTTTTTATGATTAACTACGGTTCTCGATTCTAATTGTAAGTCATGGAAGTTTTCCATATAGGTTAAGTTAACAATTACTGAGTTTTCATATACTTTTTCAACAATCCCTCGTAAACCTTCTTTAAATTCTATAATATTTCCTACATCTGCCCTGTTCAACATCATCACTCCCCAGTATAAGAATTTAATAAACATTTTGCACTACTTTTCACTATTCGTAAAGGATTTTATCTTTTATTAAGGCTCTATTAGAATTATATTCAAATTTAATCATATATTATTGTCTTTCATATGCAATCATTTGTTATTATAGATTATGTATGGGATGAAAGAGAAATCTTGACTTAAATAATCATTTTGATTAAATTGAGTTAGGAAAATGAAAAAATTTGTATGAATAATGATATTTACTGAAGGAGTATGATTAAGATGTTCGAAAAGCAATTTACAGTAACTTCGGAGACAGGTATCCATGCCAGACCGGCAACGCTGCTTGTACAAGCGGCAAGCAGGTTTGTTGCAGATATAGATCTTGAATATAAGGATAAAAAGGTGAATTTAAAATCAATTATGGGTGTTATGTCTTTAGGAATTGGCAAGGGAGCAGAAATTAAAATTATGGTTGAGGGCAGTGACGAGCAAGAGGCATTAGCTGCTTTGCAACAATTAATGGAACAGGAAGGATTGGCAAAATAACAGCAGCTGTAAGGAGATTGGCATACTTTTGCCAGTCTTTTTTTGTTTACTGGAAGGTTTAGCGGACGATGATATGGGTAAAGGTGGTGAGGAGGAGTGAGTGATAGATGTACCGTATTAGCGTATTAATAGCTTTTATTTGTTTCGTTGCAGCTGCCGGGTGTACGATAAAGAATGAACCGGCGATCATCAACCGTCATGCCGAAGTATGGCTGACAAATAAAAATGAATTGCAATTCCGTTTTGAAATAAATGAAAAGGTTTTTACAACGGAAAAAATGTTTAAAGTAAAAGTTCAAATTCATAATGAAAAACTGGCAGCTGCATTGGGCAGTAAGGAAATTGTTTATGGTGAAAAGGAGATTTATGACGGCGAATTATTAGAGGTAAAAAACAATAAACAGGTCTTCATTTATATGGATCCGATTCCACTGCTAGCAGACTTGCATATTTTTGAAATACATAAAATGATAAAGGAACAGCAGGCAGTGTCGGTTGAAATCATGAGTAATGAGGAAGTGATTGCTAAAACATACTTAACTAATTTTTCATCACAAATGTAAGGGAAAATCATCAAACTAGAAGCAGTTGGCAAAGACAAATTGGAAGAAAGAGTACCGAATATTGCTTGTTCATTCGTATCATACTAAACCTGCAGTCAATCTATACGAGGAGGTTTAATATGATGGCGAAGAAAAATAAAAAGAATGATCCGCAACAAAAAAATAAAAAGGGCTTTGATTCTGCTGTTCTAGATCAAGCCCATAAGGCTAAAGCCAAAAAAGAAAAAGCCTCAAAAAACGCAGGGAAATATAAAGGTGGATTGTAAAGAAAAAAAAGACAGGTACACTTCAGTGCCTGTCTAAACTTTTCGTATATTAATAGCCATAATCCCAATCCACTTCATCATCATGCCAGAGAGTCGGGATTACTGAACTCAATTCTTTCGTGTTGTCACCCTTAGTAAGATTGTTGTCTTGACATCCACATTGTACTTTGATTTCCTCATATGTTTCGTGGTCAATGTCTTCGATAATTGTCACATTCTTATCCTCGCGGAAAAGAATTGCTGTCCCTTTCATCGATTTTACACCCCAATTAATAATATTTTGTATTATATTTCTAATACGTATGTATTGTAATCCTTATTGAACAGTAAGTCTAGAGCAATCCAGTGATGTTCATCAATTCTTAACAACTTTATGAAGTTATTTAAACTTGCTAAAGTAAAAAGTAGGTATTTTTATCGATGAATAATAAAAAGGTCCTAATTTATTGCTTTTTCATGATATAGTAATGATAAAGATTTAAAAAGGATAGGCAGGTTGAACGCTTATGGAAAATAACAAAGGGATATTGCTTGAAACAGGTACAAATGAATTAGAAATCGTTGAATTCGGAATCAATAATAATAAGTTTGGTATAAATGTGATTAAAGTAAGGGAAATCATAAATCCGGTTCATGTTACAAAAGTTCCGCAAACGCATCCTCAAGTGGAAGGGATTATTGAATTGCGCGGAGAGGTTCTTCCAGTGGTAGACGTAGCAAAAGCAATTGGATTTCCTCCATCTGATACTCCTGAGAAAGATAAATTCATTGTAACTGAATTTAATCAACAGAAAATTGTTTTTCATGTGCATAGTGTTTCACAAATTCATCGTATTTCTTGGGAACAGATTGAAAAACCTTCTGAAATGTATCAGAGCGCGGATAGTCATATCATTGGGGTTATTAAGCTGCATGGTGAAATGATTCTGCTATTAGATTTTGAAAAAATAGTCCTCGATATTAACCCGGAAATAGGAATTAACCTGCAACGTATGAAAAATGTAGAGAAACGCGATCGTTCGAACAAACATCTTGTTATTGCTGAGGATTCTCCACTTCTGCGAAAACTTTTGCATGATACGTTAACAGAGGCTGGTTTTCGGCATATGGAGTTTTTTGAAAATGGAAAAGATGCATTGGAATATTTGGAGAATGTATTTGCTGCAGGGAATTTAGAGAAAGAAGTCCATCTTGTGATTACTGATATTGAAATGCCGCAAATGGATGGTCATCACTTAACAAAGAAATTAAAGGAACACAGTCAATTAAGCAAGCTTCCGATTATAATCTTTTCTTCATTAATCACAGATGACTTACGACACAAAGGGGTAAAGGTTGGAGCAGACGCACAAGTCAGCAAACCGGAAATAGCAGAATTAGTCCATTTCATTGATGAGTTTTTATCATAGGCTGTTTTTGTAAAGTTTGTTGTAAAAACTTAAGGCCGATTTTAACGTAGAAACAGCTATTTTCAGGCTTTTAA
>CALGSR010000379.1 GCA_937902115.1 uncultured Bacillus sp.
GAAGAAAAAATTATCGGTCAGGCTGAGGTTCGCCAAACATTTAAAGTATCCAAGATCGGAACGATTGCCGGAGGCTATGTAACGGATGGAAAAATTACTCGTGACAGTGGAATTCGCCTTATCCGTGATGGTGTGGTTATTTTTGAAGGTGAAATTGATGCTTTAAAACGATTTAAAGATGATGTAAAAGAAGTAAGCCAGGGATATGAGTGCGGGATTACAATTAAAAACTATAATGACGTTAAAGAAGGCGACGTTTTAGAGGCGTTTATTATGGAAGAAGTGGAACGTACATGATTGTTGGGCTTGCAGCCTGTGAATGTATGATTTACAATTCCCAATCCTTAAAGGATAAAAGGGCTGTACTGCAGCGGATTACGACACGACTGAAGCAAAAGTTCAATATATCGATAGCAGAAGTTGATTATCAGGATACGTGGCAGAGGACAAAAATTGCGATAGCCGTTGTCTCCTCTGCACGTGTTCCGGCAGAAATTGAATTGCAGCATGCCCTAAAATATCTTGATTCGTTCCCGGAATTAGAACGGACAATCACCGACATAGAATGGCTTTGATGTTTTAATGAATGGGGTGTAAAGATGAGTGTTAGAGCAAATCGAGTGGGAGAACAAATGAAAAAGGAGCTCGGAGAAATTATCGGGCGTAAAATTAAAGACCCGCGTATTGGTTTTGTTACAGTTACTGATGTACAAGTAACTGGAGACTTGCAGCAGGCAACTGTATATATTTCTGTTCTTGGAGATGAAAAACAAAGGGAAGATACGCTTGTCGGTCTGGCAAAAGCAAAAGGATTTATTCGTTCTGAAATTGGACAACGCATCCGTTTGCGTAAAACACCTGAAATCATATTTGAATTTGATGAATCTGTCGATTATGGAAACAGAATCGAAACATTGCTTAATCAAATTCATAATGAAGAAAAAGATAACGGGCAGGATGACAAAGCGTAATCGAATATCAGAACTTACATGAATGGATAGACTTATAGTCTATCCATTTTTTTCGGAAGGCATTGAATAACGGATTTGGGCGAACCGATTCTATCGAGAACCATATGAAAGGAAATTGTAAATGGAAGGAATATTGCCACTATTTAAGCCAAGAGGGATGACCTCACATGATTGTGTGTTTAAATTGCGTAAAATTTTAAAAACAAAAAAGATTGGTCATACAGGTACTTTAGATCCGGACGTATCGGGTGTACTTCCTATTTGTATTGGACGTGCAACAAAAGTCGCTGAATTTATCACAGATGCCGGGAAATCATATGAAGGAGAAGTGACACTGGGTTTCTCAACCCATACGGAAGATGCATCAGGCGAAGTAATAGAAAGGGTTAAAATTGACCGAATCATTACAAGGGATGCAATTGAACAAGTGCTTCAGCAATTAACCGGTACCATCAGCCAGACTCCCCCTATGTTCTCGGCAGTCAAAGTGAACGGCAGGAGACTATATGAATACGCTAGAAAAGGGATTGAAGTCGAACGGCCGACTCGGCTTGTCAATATCTATTCGATTGAACTGCTTGATGACCGCATGAATTTTTCCGGTGAGACCATTTCATTCCGCTTTCGCGTATCATGCGGAAAAGGTACATATATCCGCACACTCGCTGTCATGATGGGAGAAAAACTTGGCTATCCCGCTCATATGTCTGATTTAATAAGAATTCAATCAGCTGATTATACCTTAACTGACTGTTTTACATTGGAAGAAATTGAAATGAGAATGGAAAATGGCACCATTGAGGAAATTCTTAAGCCGCTTGAAACAGCAATAGCTTATTTGCCGAAATACGTGATAAATGATAAAATAGCGGAGAAAGTTAAAAATGGAGCAATTTTATCAATACCCGAATCCTTATTAAATGAAGTGAACCCAATCGTGGTTGAAACAATAGAAGGCATCGCATTAGCAATCTATATCCATCACCCGGAAAAACAGGGAGTGATGAAGCCATTAAAGGTGCTAAGAACCATTGAGTAAGTAAAATGTTGTTTTAGAAAAGGTGAGAAATATCGTGGAAGTACTTTACATAGATCATCCGCACCGTATGAAACGCGAAGAACTCCCTCCGGTGGCTATGGCTCTTGGCTATTTTGACGGTGTTCATCTAGGCCATCAGAAAGTGATAAGTGGAGCAAAGAAAGCGGCTTTAGAGATGGGATTAAAGAGTGCTGTGATGTCATTTAATCCACATCCATCAGTCGTGTTAGGCAAGGCAGATAAAGTTGAGCATATTTCTTCGCTAGAGGACAAAATTAAAATTATTGAAGAACTGGGCATTGATTTTTTCTATATTGTTCGTTTTACTGAGGAGTTTGCCAACCTTCTGCCTCAGGAGTTTGTTGATCAATATTTGATTGATTTAAATGTACGTCATGTTGTAGCGGGATTTGATTACTCATACGGGCGAATGGGAAAAGGTAAAATGGAAACACTGCCATTTCATTCAAGGCAGCATTTTTCATTCACTGTTATTGAAAAGCTGCAATTAGGTGATGAAAAGATCAGCTCGACTTTTATAAGAGAAAATATCCGTGAAGGCAGGTTGGAAAGTCTTCCAAAATTACTCGGCCGTTACTACACAACAAGCGGTACGGTCATACATGGTGAGAAGCGGGGAAGAAAGATAGGTTTTCCTACTGCTAATGTAGAAGTGTCTCTCGATACAATGATTCCGCCGACAGGCGTTTATGCCGTGAAAATGACCGTCCTGAATAATACCTATCAAGGGGTATGTAATGTTGGATATAAACCAACTTTCCATAAAGAAATGAATGGCAGGCCAACAATAGAAGTATTTATGTTTAACTTTTCAGGCGATATCTACGGGGAGAATGTTACGGTGGAGTGGCATTTACGTCTGAGGAGCGAAAAGAAGTTCTCAGGAATTGAAGAACTGGCTGCTCAAATTGAAAAAGACAAGCAAAATGCGATTCAATATTTTCATAACCCGGAAAAACATATTGATACTTGCATTTTATCGTACAAAAATGAACCTTTGCTTGGCAGAGCGACTCACCGACGCATGCTCAGTAACAGGGGATTTAATAATTAGGAGGTGAAACGGATGGCAATCACTCAAGAACGTAAAAATGAACTTATCCAAGAGTATCAAACTCATGAAGGTGATACAGGATCACCAGAAGTTCAAATCGCTGTCCTTACTGAAAACATTAACAATTTAAATGAACACTTACGTGCTCATAAGAAAGATCACCATTCACGCCGTGGTCTTTTGAAAATGGTAGGGAAACGTCGTAACTTATTAACTTACCTACGTAATAAAGACGTTCAACGTTACCGTGTATTGATCAACAGACTTGGTTTACGTCGATAATCGGAAGAAAGCGGGATTTTTCCCGCTTTTTTATTAGCATAAAATTGAGTACATACAAGATGAATTAATCCATTTTTTGAAATGATCATGATGTAAAATTATTAGTATGATGAGCTGCAATGGTCAAGAGAAGCTTAAAAATTCATTAAATGGTACATACTATAAGTAGCAATATAGGGTGCAATAAATGATAACTAGCATATGTATGCTTTTATATAGAATCAGTATGTGCGGATCTAAAAACTAGTTTCGCTGTACCTCTAAAGTTTGATAGGTAGAGAGGGGTTTTAAATGAATGGGACAAGATAAGCATGTATATTCTTTAGATTGGGCTGGCCGTAAATTAACTGTTGAAATAGGACAATTAGCTAAGCAGGCAAATGGTGCAGTTTTAGTTCGTTATGGTGACACAGCTGTGTTAAGTACAGCGACAGCTTCTAAAGAACCGAAGAATGTAGACTTTTTTCCATTAACTGTAAACTATGAAGAAAAATTGTATGCAGTTGGGAAAATTCCAGGTGGATTCATTAAAAGAGAAGGGCGTCCAAGTGAAAAGGCGATTTTGGCAAGCCGATTAATTGACCGCCCCATTCGTCCAATGTTTCCTGATGGCTTTCGTAATGATGTGCAATGTATCAGCATGGTTATGAGTGTAGAGCAGGATTGTTCTTCGGAAATGGCGGCGATGTTAGGGTCTTCATTAGCATTAACCATTTCTGATATTCCGTTTGGCGGTCCAATTGCTGGTGTGGTTGTTGGCCGTATAGATGATAAATTTGTTATCAATCCGACGGTTGCGCAAATGGAAAAGAGCGACATTGATTTAACTGTAGCCGGCAACAAAGATGCGATAAACATGGTTGAAGCTGGAGCGCAAGAGGTACCAGAGGAAGTCATGTTGGAAGCGATTATGTTTGGGCATGATGAAATTAAGAAGCTCATTGCTTTTCAAGAAAAAATTGCCGCTGAAATTGGTAAAGAGAAAATGGAAGTGACATTGTATCAGGTTGATGTCGAGCTTGAGGCAGAAGTGAAATCGTTATGTCTGTCTGATCTTAACACAGCTGTGCAGGTTCAAGAAAAGCATGCGCGAGAAGATGCTATTTCAGAGGTAAAGAATAAGGTTCTTGCCCACTATGAAGAGCAAGAAGCAGATGATGATAAGCTTAAGAATGTGAAGGAAATTTTAAATAAATTAGTGAAAGCTGAAGTACGACGTTTAATTACGGAGGAAAAGGTTCGTCCAGATGGCCGTAATCCTGACGAAATCAGACCTCTGTCTTCTGAAGTTGGCTTATTAGCACGTACACATGGATCAGGACTTTTCACGCGCGGACAAACTCAAGCCCTTTCCATTTGTACATTAGGTGCACTCGGAGATGTTCAAATTCTTGATGGTCTTGGAATAGAAGAATCCAAACGATTTATGCATCATTATAATTTCCCTCATTTCAGCGTTGGGGAAACGGGACCAATTCGTGGACCAGGACGTCGTGAAATAGGACATGGTGCTCTAGGAGAAAGAGCCCTTTCAGTAGTTATTCCAGATGAAAAGGATTTTCCA
>CALGSR010000380.1 GCA_937902115.1 uncultured Bacillus sp.
TTATAAAAATGCACTACAGTATCGTTATAAAATCGACTCTGATTTATTCTATTTAATTTGGTACCAGCAAGAAGTTAACCAATTTGCCGTGATGGCTCCTGCTGAGCGCTTTCGGATTTTTAGTGAAATGCATGGCATCGATCAAGTGCAAAAAAACTGGGAAGAAAGTGTTGAAAAGGTAAAAGAGGCAGAAGAAACACTACTCCTTGCAGAAACCAATATAAAACGTCATAAACAGAATTTAAACATCCTTAAAACAGCGTTGAATATGTTCATTGATAATCAGAAACGGCTGCATCAAGGAGCTAAGCAATCGATTTTGGCTTTGCAGGGTTTAGAAGTTTTTTATCAAAATGAAATAAAGCTGGCTGAGGATATTATAAATGATCTTGAGGGGCAATTACGGGAGAGGCAAGAGCAAAGTTTATCGTTTTCGATTGAAAAAGAAAATCAACATGAGAACTTGAAAGATTTTCAAGAGAAATATGAAGCGCTTGAACAAAGAATCAACTCCCTTTACGAACAGATTGATAGCGAAAATAATATTCTGAAGGGTCTGCAGGAAGAGGAAAAAGCCCTTGCAACTGAATTGGAAAGCTTAACTGTGCGAAAAAAACGCATTGAGCGTACGGAAGAAGAGGCGAAAGAGGAATTCCTGAAACTGACAAAGGAACAGAAGGAAACAACGGGAAAGGTAGAAAAAATAAAATCAGACAGTGATGAGAAAACGAGCGAACTGCGCCGCCTAATGAGTGAAAAGGCCGACTTGGGGGCAGAGATTAAGAACGATGGAGATAAAGAAAAAGAGCACAAGGAAAAACTGGCAATCTATCAAAGCAGCCATCATGTACAGGCCGAGATTGTGCGATTGGACCAAGCTTTACTAAAGAATAAAGATCAGCTCCATGGCATGCGCACAGAGAACAGTCGTTTACAGGAGGAAGAAACCGCATTAAAGGAAGACCGTAATCTATCGAAACGCCAGGAACAATCGTTAAAATATTTTCAAAGAAACGGGATTGAGGCCTTTCCGCTGCGTGAACTGGTTGAATTGGATGACACGGCGAAACTAATGAATGAAAATCGCTTTAATGCCATTAAATATGCCGTATTCTTTAATGGGAAAATTGCACAGCCGCCGAATGATTTGTATCATGTTTCATTAATGGATATTATCCCAGACCGCTTAATCGATTATGTCCCTGAGCTTCATTTAAAAGTGAAAGCTAATTTACCGAACAGCAAGTATAATTATGGTGTTAAAGTGCTTTATTGGGTGCAGCAGTTTTATGCTGAAAACAGCCCATCGATCAAAAATGAAGTATTAGTGGATAAGATGGGGCTCCGTGGACCGCAGGAAGAGAAAGCCTATATTTTAAGCCAAAAAGCGTTGCAACTACGGCAGCAAGAGATCAGAAAACAACTGGATCAGCTGCAAGAGAAATCAGAAGAACTTTTTATTAAGATCAAAGAGGATACAGAGCGTTTTCAGCTATTAAATAGTGAGATTCAAAAGGTGAGAGAGGCTGAAGCCTTTATGACACAACGTCATGAGCGGGAACAACGCAAGGAAAAATACAAGCTGTTAGGCACAAAAGAAACGAAGCTCCATCAAGACTTAAAACAGCTTGAAGAGAATAGAGTAGAACTGTTATCAGTCCAGGCGAGGCTGAATCAAGAGCTTGAACTAGTCCAGAAAGAATTAGACTTTTATTCGGAACTAGGAAAAAGTAAAGAAAAATACGAAAAACTTCAGCAACTCGGAAAAAGAATAGCTGAGTCGAAACAGACGTTACTACAGCAAAGTGATTTTCTTGAACAAACAGAGGCTGAACAGAATAAATGTGAAAAAAATATAAAACGAATGAAAAAACAGATTGATCGAATAGAAGAGAAACTCGACGATATTAAGAGGGATATGGTAGGAATCAAAGGTCAACTGCAGGGGAAAAATGAGCAGGAAGAGATTTATCAAGGGGAACTTGTTGAAGTTATGCGACAATTGCAGGATATTCAAAACCTGATCCCTGAATGGTATCATGAATTCAGCTCTCAATTTGATATAAGTCTTAAACTTTCGGAAGCGATTCTAAAAAATGAACTGCAAAATGGAACGATTATTTTTAACAATGCTAGAAATGAAGCAGGAATCGATCCTGCGGCCGAAGATAATTATTTGAAAGCAAAAGAAGAATATGACCGATTAGAAAAAGAATATAAACAATCGAAAATTTTGCTGGAGGCTGACAAGCTGCGGACGGATGAGTTAAAAAACGCTTTAGAAACGACAATCAACATGCGCGTTCTGGAAATTCAGAAACGCTTTGCTGTTTATATGGGGATGTTTCAATTCCAAGGGGATATCACTTGGGAATCCTTTGCGGATAAAAAGGGGAGAACCCATTTCAATTTATATATCAAGGCTCGTAAAGAAGGACATCGCGGGGGCATGGAAGATGTCAGTATGAAAGCCCGCGGAGGAAAGGTAGGGAAGGGAGTTTCTGGAGGTGAAGAATCATTAAGCTCCTTACTATTTGCTTTAGCCTTGCTGCAAAATATCGAAACAGCACCTGGATTTATCGTGCTTGACGAATTTGACAGTGCACTTGATGAGCAAAGGAAATCCAAAGTCTTTGATTTATATGCCGAACAACTTCAGCGAAAGTTGATTATTTTATCTCCAAAAACACATGAACATGAATATATCAATCGCTTCAAAAAAGCATTCATCATTCAGCACAATCCAGAAATCCCAATGAGTAAGGTGACGGGAATTTATCTGTAACAGGAGCAGAGAGGATCAATCGTTTTTAGAAGGGAAAGGATTTAGTAATTGGAAATCGCTTGCCCTATGTAAAAAGGAAAAGTATTTAAAAGATTGCTCGATAAGTCACAAATACTTGTACATTTATTAATTTTAGTTTAATATATTTTTAGACTATTCTAAAATTACCTGGAATTGTTACCATTGGCAACTCACTAAATATATGTAATACTATTCTAAAATACAATCAAATGTATTTTTCCCTTTTTAAAAAGAAAATTAAGGGAATATATTTAGTGAAAATTTAGTAGTTTTATCTAGTGGATGGAATTCATCCAAAGAAACACTGGCTGTACAAGCAGAAAGGAGCGAAAGAATGAGTATGAAAATAGGGATACCGAAAGAGAGCATGGCCGGTGAAACTCGTGTGGCAGCAACCCCTAAAACTGTCGGGCAATTAGTTAAGCTAGGGTTTCAAGTGGTTGTGGAGTCTGGGGCAGGTGATGCAGCCAGCTTTACGGATGGAATGTATGCCAGTGCAGGTGCTGAGGTGGCGGATTTTTCTGAAATTTGGCAATCTGATTTAATTTATAAGGTTAATTCGCCAAATGAGGAAGAAGTTGCAAGGATAAAAGAGGGGGCAACATTGGTCTGTTTCTTATATCCAGCGCAAAATCCTGACTTGGTTAAAAAGCTTTCACAGAAAAACATTAACGTATTAGCAATGGATATGGTGCCAAGGATTTCCCGCGCCCAGTCTATGGATGCATTGTCCTCCATGGCGAATATCGGGGGATACCGAGCGGTCATTGAGGCATCACACCATTTTGGACGTTTCTTCACAGGGCAGATTACTGCAGCAGGTAAAGTACCACCAGCAAAGGTACTGGTTATTGGTGCAGGGGTTGCAGGCTTAGCCGCTATTGGAACGGCTAAATCGCTTGGATCAATTGTCCGCGCCTTTGATACACGCCTTGAAGTGGCGGAACAAATCGAATCAATGGGTGGAGAATTCTTAAAGTTGGACTTTAGTGAGGATGAAGATGGTTCCACTTCCGGTGGTTATGCTAAGGTCATGTCAGATGAATTTATTAAAGCAGAAATGGAATTATTTGCAGCTCAGGCAAAAGAGGTAGATATCATTATTACCACTGCACTTATCCCAGGAAAACCAGCTCCAAAGCTGATTACGAAAGAGATGGTTGACAGTATGAAGCCTGGATCTGTCATCGTGGATATGGCTGCAGCTGCTGGAGGAAACTGTGAATATACAGTGCCTGGTGAATTGTCTGTTACAGCATCCGGAGTCAAAGTAATTGGTTATACCGATCTTCCTGGTCGTCTGGCTGGCCAATCTTCGGAAATGTACGCGACAAACTTATTGAATTTAGCAAAACTTCTTTGCAAGGAAAAGGATGGCAATATTGACATAAATTTTGACGATGTTGTTTTACGCAATATGAGTGTCATTCATAAAGGCGAGGTTACCTTCCCGCCGCCGCCAATCAGTGTAACTGCTGCACCGGTGAAGAAAGAGGAGCCGAAGGCTGAAACACCTGAGGTCGAGAAGAAACCATCAAATTTAAAATATGTATTTGCTGCAATCGCTGTGGTGCTGTTCGGATGGGTCGGACATGTGTCACCGCCGGAGTTTTTATCACACTTTACTGTCTTTGCTCTGGCTGTCGTGGTTGGGTACTATGTTGTGTGGAATGTCACACACTCATTGCATACGCCACTGATGTCCGTAACAAATGCTATCTCAGGGATCATCATAGTAGGTGCGCTCTTGCAGGTCAGCAGTTCGATCACAGCCATTAAGATACTATCTTTCATTGGAATTTTAATTGCAACTATAAATATTGTCGGTGGATTTACTGTAACGCACAGAATGTTAAAAATGTTCAACAAAGAATAGGAGGTGGACTGAGTGTCTGAAGGATTGGTTACTGCTGCCTATATTGTCGCAGCGATTTTATTTATTTTAAGTTTAGCAGGTTTATCAAAACAAGAGACTGCTAGAAATGGGAACAAGTTTGGAATCATCGGTATGACTCTTGCCTTGATTGCAACGATGCTCTTAATCGATATTGAAAATATTATTTATATTTTAATTGCAATGTTAATCGGAAGTTTAATTGGAGTACGCTTGGCTTTAAAGGTAGAAATGACGCAGATGCCGGAATTAGTGGCAATTCTGCACAGCTTTGTCGGTTTAGCAGCTGTTTTAGTCGGATTTAACAGCTATCTTAATATTTACACAGGGGAACACCTTCCTGAAACTTCAGTATTATTGAATATTGAATTAACGGAGATTTTCCTTGGAGTCTTTATTGGAGCGATCACCTTTACCGGGTCCATCGTAGCTTTTGGGAAATTAAATGGAAAACTGAAATCAAAGGCTCTTTCTCTGCCACATAAACACAAGTTAAACTTATTAGCTCTTATCGCTTCTATTGTTCTCATGGGCTTATTTATTTATGAAGGCGGTGCAGGCAACAGCTCACTGATTTATCTCGCTGTTATGACAGGAATTGCTTTACTTTTTGGTTGGCATTTAGTCGCATCCATTGGTGGAGCGGATATGCCAGTTGTTATCTCAATGTTAAACTCTTATTCTGGATGGGCAGCAGCCGCAGCCGGATTTATGCTTTCGAATGACTTATTAATTATTACTGGAGCGTTAGTCGGTTCTTCAGGGGCCATTTTATCTTATATTATGTGTAAAGCGATGAACCGCTCTTTCATCTCCGTTATCC
>CALGSR010000381.1 GCA_937902115.1 uncultured Bacillus sp.
TTCAAGAACCTTTTTCATGTTAATTTCTCTCCTTTTTCTTTTCCTAAAAAATTATATTGTCACTTTTTGTAAGTGTTCAAAACCTGTGAATAACCATCGATTAAAGAGCCAATAAATGACCTAATTTGTCCTTTTTCGTTTTTAGATAATGTTCATTTTCTTTCTCGACCGGCATTTGAATCGGAACCCTTTCAATTAATTCAAGGCCGTATCCTTTCAAGCCGGCAATTTTTCGCGGATTATTTGTTAACAGCCTGATCTTTTTCACACCAAGATCTCTTAAAATTTGTGCTCCTATGCCATAATCACGCAAATCAGCAGCAAATCCCAATTTATGATTTGCTTCAACCGTATCGTATCCTTCCTCCTGAAGCTTATAGGCCTTTAATTTGTTCATTAGGCCTATACCCCTTCCTTCTTGACGCATATAAAGAAGAATCCCCCTGCCCTCTTCCTCAATTTGCGTTAAGGCAGAGATTAGCTGAGGGCCGCAATCACAGCGCTTTGAACCAAAGGCATCACCTGTCAGGCATTCTGAATGAACACGGAGCAGCAACGGTTCATCTGCGTTCAATTCTCCTTTAACAAGGGCGACATGTTCTTTTCCATCAAGCAGACTCGTATACCCAACCGCTCTGAAATCACCGAAGGCGGTAGGCAATTGTACTTCAACTTCCTGTTTTACATTTGAGTCATGATGAGCAAGTCGGTATTCGATTAACTGCTCAATCGATACCAGTTTCAAATTAAATTTTTCCGCAACCAATTTTAAGCTGTCAAGCCGCGCCATTGTCCCATCATCATTCATAATTTCACAAATAATTCCAACAGGTGCAGCACCGGAAAGACGGGCAAAATCAACAGCTGCCTCTGTATGTCCTGCTCTGCGCAGCACACCGCCATTTTTGGCGATTAAGGGAAAAACATGGCCAGGGCGATTGAAATCTGCTGCCATACTGGATGGATCCAATAATTTCTCGATCGTAAATGATCGTTCATAAGCACTTATTCCCGTTGTTGTATCTTTATGGTCAATCGTGACAGTGAAAGCTGTTTCTTTTGCATCTGTATTATTTTCAACCATTGGATGAAGATTAAAGCGTTCTGCTACCTCTTCGGAAAGCGGTGTGCAAATAAGTCCTCTTCCTTCTTTTGCCATAAAATTAATGACTTCCGGGGATACATACTCAGCTAACGCGAGAAAGTCACCCTCATTTTCCCGGTCTTCATCATCAACGACAATGATCGCTTTTCCTGCTTTTAAATCTTCAATGGCTTCTTCAATCGTATTAAACATGTCTTCTCCTCCTGAAACGTAGTTTTACATGTAAGATTTCTTTGCCGGTTAAAGTAACAAACTTCCTACTAAGGCTTTCAGCTCTTAATAAAATCCGTTTTCCCGTAAAAAGTCCGTCGTGATCCCTTTTGCTTTTTGTCCAGCCTGTTGTTTTTGCATAAAAGAATAAAAATATTTTGCCATCAAATCAAATTCCAGATTGACGATTTCACCTTCCGCTTTTAAGCCAAGAACCGTTTCTTTTGCAGTGTGCGGAATCAGTGAGATAGTTACCGAATCATTTGTTGTCCTGAAAATGGTTAGAGACGCACCGTCAATCGCAATGGAACCCTTTTCAATGACATAGTTGGAATAGACCTCTGGGATCTCAATTTCAATTAATATTGCATTTTCAACACGCGTTTTTTTGCTGATTCTCCCGATTCCATCAACATGGCCGGATACAAAGTGCCCGCCAAATCGTCCATTTGCAGCCATCGCTCTCTCCAGATTGACTTTTGAACCTTGTTTAAGGGACGAAAGAGAAGTATTTTTGAAGGTTTCGGGCATCGCATCGGCTTCAAATTCATCTTTAGTAAAGCCTGTGACGGTTAAACAAACGCCATTAACCGCGATACTATCCCCTTCGTGTAAATCCTGCATGATCTTTTCGGCCCTTACCTGCAATACCAAGGTATGGCCTTTTGTCTGAATTCTTTTAATAACACCTAATTCTTCAACAATACCGGTAAACATGAAGCGGCATTCCTCCTTCATCTATCATTATGTAATAAGGGAATTATTAGGATCCGTTTGCCGGGGAATTCAGGCAGGGAAAAGGAATGAAATTCCAAATAAAGGAAAGGTAAGGACAGAAAAAGTGCTTGTCCTTTTTCAAAGGATAAAACAATTCAAAATGATCCAAAAAGCCCTGTACAATTAGAATGTACAGGGCTAAAAGAAACAATACTAAATAAACGTTTAACAAGATCAAATTGTTACGTGCTATCCGTATCCTTCTCCCATCCAGACTTTAACTGTCGGTTTTGGAGTTTCACCAAATCCACCGTTTTCAAAAATGAAACCGGGTCACGGACTAAGAGGTCATAAAGCCTCATCACCGCCGGTTGGGAATTTCACCCAGCCCCGAAGGATTATTTAATTAATATAATAGTATCACTATATCGAGAGAGTCACAATGATTAATTTCAATTTATTTTTAAAATAACTGTGTCTGAAGAAAAAAACAATAATCCTTCTATTAATGGTCAGCATAGATATAGATATTTATAAGCATTGCCAATAATTGCAAGCGATCTTTTTCTTCATTCAAACCAGAGCATGTCAGAATCGGTGTATTTGGATCCACAAACCTTTGACCCCATTCGAGCGGCATGATCCCTCTTTGAATCTGACCAAATAATTTATTGTCAGCAGTTATAAAGGAATAATCTGCAGGTATTCCACTTTTGATCATTTGAATCGATTGGCTGTCCAATAAAAACTCCTTGTATTTTCCTTTTTGCAGCTTATAAATGGTGGTCAAATGCACTTCATCCTGAGTCTTGATTTCCATTCTATCTGTATATATATGAAAATGCGCACACGGTTTGTCCGCATGATCATAGAGAATGAATTTTCTGTTAAAATAACGATCAAGAAAAAAAGGCAAAAACCAGCGTATGATAAACATCGAACGGTCCCGTATTTCTCCAATTTTAATTCCAGCCGGATTAAAAAATAGCAATCTCAACGTTGGGGCAGGAAAAAAATGTAATAATAATGAGGATTCTTGTAATGGATTTGCAGCAAAAAGTTGATCTTCGAAGGATTCTATATGAATAGATCTTGCTCGATTTTTGTTCAGTAAGAACACTTGGTAGCAATAAAAACTATAAATAAGAAACGGGATGATCAATAGTAATAGTTGATATACTTTCGTTACAACGACAGAGTAGAAAAGGATGAAGATTGGTGGAATAAAAGCAGCCAAACTCGCATTTAAAGAAATGACTGCAGCTTGCTCATAATATTGCCGGATATTCATTTTCCGCTCTCCTTATCTGTAAACAACATACTTGTTCTACAATTATCAATACTATTATTCTATTAAGAAAATAGCCGAATATGATAACAGGATGAAAAGTCAGTTTTAATTCAAAGCAATGGAAATTCTATTCCTATGAGAAAGCTTCCTTGGAATATTTATTCGAATAAGTCATCTAACAAAGACTTTCTTTTAGCATACAATATCACAACAGAAATTTATGATCTTTAAATACGTATTTTAATAGGCAGGTACATTCATCATGAAAAAAATATTATTAAAAAATGCCTTCATACATCCCATTACACAAAACCCCTTTTATGGAGATGTTTTAATTGGGAAAGGGATTATTTTAGATATTGGTCCCCATTTATCTGCATGTTCTCAAACAAAAATATTTGAGTGCGCAGGTCTATATTTGCTCCCCGGCTTCATCGATGTTCATACTCACCTAGGTCTATACAATGAAGGGATCGGATGGCCCGGAAATGATGCGAATGATACTCTTGAAGCGTTAAACCCGCATATCAGAGCTTTAGATGCGGTTTATCCACAGGACCCCGCCTTTTCAGATGCTATCCATAGCGGAATTACAACGGTTCAGGTGATGCCGGGAAGTTCCAATATTATCGGCGGAACAACCTCTGTGATAAAAACAAAGGGAACCAATATCCAAAAGATGCTTATGAAGGAAACAGCCGGCTTAAAAATTGCGCTCGGAGAAAATCCAAAACGTGTTCACAGTTATAGTCAGAAAAATTTATTAACACGGATGGGAATTATGGCGAAGCTACGTGAGATTTTCTATGAAGCAAAATACTGTGATCAGCCGGAGAAGTTTCGCATCGCCCCGATTGTGAAAGCCTTAAAAAGAGAAATTCCTGTCCGTATTCATGCACACCGAGCAGATGATATACTCTCTGCCATCCGACTGGCTGAGGAGTTTAACCTTGATTTGAGAATCGAGCACTGTACAGAAGGACATTTGATAGCAGAGGAACTTGCTAATAAAGGATTAAAAGTATCTGTAGGACCGACATTGACGCGTAAGTCAAAGGATGAACTTAAAAATAAGACATGGCAGACATACCGAGAGTTAAGCAAAAAGGATATAGAAGTTTCACTCACAACGGATCACCCGTATATTCCAATCCAATATCTAAATATATGTGCTGCAATCGCTGTGCGTGAGGGCTTATCAGAGCAGCTTGCGTTAGCGGGAATTACCATTTTACCGGCCCGTAATTTGGGGGTAGAAACACGAATTGGAAGTATCGAAAAAGGAAAAGATGCTGATCTTGTGCTCTGGTCCCATCATCCTTTTCACTTTATGGCAAAACCAAAATGGACGATGATCGATGGAGAATTCATTGAATAAAATTGTCATAAATTAGCTAAATTTTAACGAAAATTTAACCAAAACACCTATTTTCAATTTACTATATTTTTAGTAATATTCAATTGTAAGCAGATTTTCGTTTTCTTTATTTTTCAAATGAAAGACACTCAAATATCTGTTTTTTAAGACCTGTGATTTTGATTTAAACACTATATCTCTATTGTATAGGGAAGGCAAATGGTGCGCCACCAGTCAAAACTGGTTCTAGTGGGTTCGATTCCCACCCCGAAATTTTTTAGTAACATGATAAAAAATTTCGAGGGTGGGTCTTTTCATCTTTTGCAAGGGGAAGAACTGCCCTCTGATTCGGAGGGGAATTAACCATGCTGAAAAAACGCGAACTGCACGAATGCCATGAATTATTTGACTTGATGACGCATCCGGATGTCTTTCCTTTTGTGCGCCATAAAACCTCTTCTTATGAAGAATTTTTATTTATAACGAAACAAATGATAGAAGCCGAGGAGCGTGGGGAGCTTATTTCAAGAACGATCCTTGATGAATGGGGAGCCCCGATTGGCACGATCAGTCTATATGACATACAAGAAAATGCAGGGTTTTTAGGGACATGGATCGGTAAGCCATACCATGGAAAAGGTTATAACCAGCAAGCGAAGGATACTTTTTTCAATGAATTGTTTTACGACTTGGAAATAGAGACGATCCTGATACGTATCCGCCGTGTAAATATCCGTTCCTTAAAAGCTGCTCAAAAGCTACCCTACATTATTGATGCAAGTCAATCACGACAATCCCTGTATGAGCAATTAAACCGGACGGAAGATATTTTTCAATTATTTGAAATTCCAAAGGATTTGTACACAATGCATATGTTAAGAAATCAAAGTGATGATACTTCTCAAATGCTAGAAGCCTAGCAGATGATAATTCCCGTACCTAGACTTTGTATGGAACTGTTTCTCCTGTGCTGAATAAAATAGAAGTGAATGAATCGTAGCCACAATTTTGAATAGGCCATTCCATGGAATAGATTAAATGAAAGGATGTATATCCCATGTTTCCCTGGAACTTATTCCCTTTTGATAAAAGTATGCAAAAAAAAATGCAACAGATGAAACCGGAAGAAATCAATCAATATGTTCAAAATGCGATGGAGCAGATGGGCAGCATGTTTCACCCTTCAGCACAGAACAACATGAATCCACAAGAGTTTATTAAACCTTTCCATCCCGCAAACCGTGAAACAAATTCGTATTCTTCCGTTCAGAAAGAGTCAGGCATCGGATACTCTGTATATGAAACACATGACTATATTTTTGTACGAATTGTGATTGAACAGGAAGAATGGCTGCAACAGTTGAGATTATACCATACTTCTCACCTGCTAATTATTGAGAATATTCCTGAACTTGGCAAAAAACACACCATTCCACTCCCCGCCCTTGTTAAGAAAAAGGGTTCAAGTACCCAATATAAAGAAGAGACACTGGAAATAAAAATCCCTAAAAATATTGATATGCAGTTCACTGAGATTGATATCAACGAGACATAATCGTTGAATCCTTGTTCATGCTTGAGTATCTTCATAGAAAAACGGCCTTTGAACAGGCCGTTTTTATCTTTATGATTTATTGCGCCCGGTCAGCATCATCCTCATCAGGATAGGTTTGGGACTTCCCGCCATCTGCTTCAGGCTCGCTTGGCTGACCAATCACAAATTCTTTTTTCGGCATCGCATGATATCCTTCTGCCGTAACATGAGAAAAAATATAATAAGTTCCTTCCTCGGCAAAACTTTTCTCTAATTCATAGAGCCCATCACCAGCATGCTCAATCAGGATATTTTCATGGTTTTCATCATTTGCACGCCATATTTCAAATTTTACTTCATCTGGGTTCGTTACAGGTTGGTCTCCGTATGTAACCTTTGTAGTAAACGTAACTGGTTTATTCACATCGCTCTGTTCTGGATTCACAGTCAGCTGCACATCAAGAAATAGCGGGATTCTATCTGCTTCTCTTTCTCCGGAACAGGCTGTTATGACGGTAATAGCAAAAAATAGCAATAAAAATAAATACAGCTTTTTCTTCATCTTCATTCCCCTTTAAATTCGCAAAAATATTTCAACCTGTGTCGAGTATACCATTCCTATACTAAATCCTCCATAATCGGCAAATGAATTTCTACCGTTGTCCCCTCTCCGACAATACTGGAAATCGTTAAGTTTCCCCCATGAAGAACGACCAACTTATCAGCAATTGCTAATCCAAGCCCTGTGCCTCCATCTCTTCTCGTCCTTGCCTTATTCACACGATAGAAACGTTCTTTAATTTTTGACAAGTCCTCTTCAGGAATTCCTTTCCCTGTGTCTTTTATGCGAATCACACACATTTTCCCTTCATTTTGCAAGTCAATTGAAATTCCGCCCTTTTCACAATATCTCAACGCATTATCCATTATATTCTGTAATATTTGTTCAATTCTTCCCTCATCCCCATTGATGATAATATCAGGATCTAAATTCAATTGAAAAAATAAGCCTTTCTCTTTTAATACAGATCGATATTTAACCATGGCATCCTCAATCAATTGCGCCAGCGGAAGCGGCATCGAGACCAGCTTGTACTCTTCCCGATCTAACCTGGATAAATCGAGTAGATCGCCGACAAGGCGTTCCATTCTGCCAGCTTCACGATGGATCAAGTGTAAATATTGCTTTTTATCTTGCTCCTCCTGAACCATACCACTTAATAGAGCATCACTATACCCTTTTACATAGCTGATAGGTGTACGTAACTCATGTGACACATTCGCGAGAAACTCTTTTTTTCTCTCATCAGTCTCTTGGATAGATTCTGACATATGGTTAAAAGCATCGGCCAATCTTCCCACTTCATCTTTTGCGCGAATACTCACTCGAGTATTATAATTCCCTTTGGCCACCTCATCCGCAGCATCTTTCATTTTCATTAAAGGACCTGTGAGGCGCTGCACAATTTTCCCGCCTACATATAATGCAATAATTAAGAATAAAAGTGCGGCAGTTAACCAGAGATAGGCAAATTCCTTCGTCAATTCTGTAATTTTTGCTAAGGGCATATACATGTAAATAATTCCTTCTAAACGGTTCCCATCCAATAAGGGAATAACAACGGAAATGATTTTCCGATCAAATCTTTCCTCAAAACCCACCTTTTCGATCGTTTTCCCAGTTAGCAGTTCTTCCCTTTCCTCAGCCCCAATTAGGGCATCTACATCCATTTCAAAAGGAAAACAAGCGCTTAGCTCTTTTGGATTATTGACAAGAAATATTTCTGCTTCAGATTTTGAATTATACCATTCAATCTTTTCCTTTAACTCATCTGTCAATGGGCCTGATTGATAATCATGGGAAAGGAGTTCGCCTTGCTCAAGCATCACATTCTCAACATTTTCCACATATAATTTTTCATAGAAAAAATAAGATAATAAATAAGAGTACAAAATGGTAATAAGGATTGCAGCCGTAATGGACAGCCACATTTTCCGCGCAAGACTGCCGGCTTCTATTTTCATAGGTTCGGTACCTCAAATTTATATCCTATTCCCCAAACAGTTTGAATGTAATCTGCGGCTGGACCTAATTTCATCCGCATTGTTTTAATATGAGTATCTACTGTACGTAGACTGCCAATATAATCCATGCCCCAAATCTGCTCAAGCAGTTGTTCTCTGCTTAATGCCTGATTTTTATGTGACATCAAATAAATTAGCAGTTCATATTCCTTCAATGTTAATGGGGCCAATTTACCCTCAACAATAACTTGTCGTGCCTTTTGGTCAACTTGAATCAGCCCTGCTTTAAATATCTCGTCATCCGTCTGATCCTGTGAGGTCCTACGAAGTACCGCTTGTATTCGAGCTACCAATTCTCCTGGACTAAACGGCTTCACAATATAATCATCCCCGCCAATTTGAAGAGCTCGAACTTTATCCCATTCTTCCCCTTTGGCTGACAGGAAAATAATCGGAGTGTCAAAAGACTCTCTAATTTTTTTACACACCTGGAATCCATCCTCATCAGGCATCATAATATCAAGCAAAATTAAATCTATTTTATTTTCTGTTAATAATAGCTGGGCTTCTTGCCCGCCATTCGCCTGATAACACTCATAACCTGAATTCTCTAAATACATTTGTGTTAACATACGCATATCTTCTTCATCATCAATAATTAGTATTTGTTTTTTCAACATATTATTTACTCTCCCTTACAATTAATTGAAAAGGGCCTTTTCCCACATTTACTTGATGTTTAATCTGCAAACTATTTGGATCGACAAAATAAATATCATTACTGTCATACCCAGCAACGATTAACTCATCCTGAAAAAAGGATATTTCAAAGGGGTTGGCACCAACCTGAACAGATTTCAACCCTGCAACATTTTCCGGAATTTTATATAATGTATTGGAGCCGTGACTAATGACATAAATTGTGCCGTCTTTTTCAATAAAATTAACCGGCATCAACGGAGCTTGAATGGTATTGTTTAAACTGCCGTCCTCCAGATTGTAAATATGGATGTCAGGTTCAGCCTGCGTTCCCGTTCCATGTCCCCCGATCCAAAGCTCATTATTACTTTCCCTTAACAAGGCACCCGCTGCATTCGAATGAATGTTAATACTATCCAGATTAACCTTTTTCTCCTTATCGATTATAGTTAATTCCTCATCATTTAAATTAATGACATATAGCTTATCTTTACCTTCCAAAATGGTAAATGGATTTTGATTGGTAGAAATTGCTTTTGTTTCCTCCCCATCAATGGTAAAAAATCTCGCTAAATTCCTTACTTGATCGACAAAAACAATTTCTTTCTGATTTTGTAAAACCCTTCCATTAGCAATTCCCTTTCCTGTGTTCCAGCTTTTCATATATTTCCCCTTTGAAAGCGAATACAAGTCCACCGTTTCTATATGTTTCCCATAAAGAAGCAATGTATCTTTATCAGGCAAAATCATCCCGCCACTATAGGGATTTTCAATTTCCCATTGCTCTATCACTTCATGTCGTTCTCCATCGACAAAGGAAATCGTCATATCTTTAATATTAATGGTAATGATAATACTCTGATCACTTGCTATTGGCGGATAGACTTTCTCTGCACAAGCTGTAACAATAAAACATAATATTATAATTGGCATCGAAAATTTTATATATTTCATTTGGTTTCTCCCTAGCACAAAGTTTATATCATTATTATACTAAGTTATTGTGAAAAAATTGTGAAATCATTCATATTTTATTACATATTTTGTTCATAAAAAACATTCTGCTGTAAAAGATAGAATAAACGATAGAATGAAAGGAGTTTCCCTAAAATGACTGCACCTTATCGTTGTCCAAATTGTAAAACAAATCGAGCACGCTTTAATTTAATTAAACAAATTCCTCTTTCTGTAAAAAAGGACCCACAAACAGGAAATATCGTAGAAGAGTATACACAAAATGAACTTAGCCCCTTTCATACTCCCTATCATGGTCCAAATTTAAAGGTGCAATGTGCGTCTTGCAGATTAATAGAGGATTAAAAGACCTTTATTAAATTCGGTGAAATGAAATAGGCAAAAGAATCTTTCAATTATTATCTTGATAAAAAAACGTAAAAAGGGTGAGACCTTTAATTGAATAGGTGCTCACCCTTTTATGTTTCAAGTAATATTCTTACATTTTTTCTTTTAAAACTTCAACTGCTTTTTGAATCTGGGTATCATTTTGTGTAATCAGATCCCCTAGACGTTGCATTAATGTTATTGTCGTTGTTCCTGACACGATGCCATTTACTTCAAGATTTTCCTTCGTTTGAAATTCTTTTACAGCTTGTTCAGTTTTTTCATCAAAATATCCGTCTTCCCTATCGGTCTGATATCCTAATGCATTCAACATTTGCTGCGCTGTTTTTACTTGAGTAGAAGTGGTTGCGAGTTTTAGCTCGGTTTCAGAATCAATCATGCTTAAGAAAGCATATGGTGGAAGTGCTACTTCTACATCAGGCGTTATACCTTTCTTATGAATCCAATTCCCGTCAGGTGTCAACCATTTTTCAGTTGTTAATTTTAGATTGGAGCCATCAGTAAACTTCCGTGCCTGCTGCACTGTCCCTTTACCAAATGACTTTTCACCAACCAAAGTCACATCAGCTGATTCATTTACAGCAGCCGCTAATATTTCAGATGCGCTGGCACTTCCCTTATCAATGACAACCACTAATGGAACATTGGGATTATCATTTGTGCTTGTTGAAGTAACTGCTTTTCTTTTCCCGTTTCGATCTTCAATTTGCAAGATCACTTCATTATTAGGGAGAAATAAACTTGAGATACTAATTGCTTCCTCCAGCAATCCCCCGGGATTTTGCCGTAAATCAAGGACAAGCCCCTTCATCCCTTGATTTTTTAATTCATCCAACTTCACAATAAGCTCTTTTGTTGTATTTGATGAAAATGAGGTAATTTGAACCTTAGCAATTCCATCCTCCAGCATTTCACCATAAACGGTTTCGAGCGGAATCGTATCTCTGACAATCGAAACGTCCGTTATTTCTTCTATCCCCGGACGTTGAATCGTTAATTTTACAGTTGATCCCTTTTCGCCACGAATCAGCAATACAGCTTCATTGGCACTCATCCCTTGAATGCTTTTCCCATCTACACGCATGATTTTATCATTTGGCTTTAAACCAGCTTTTTCAGCAGGTGAATCTTTAATTGGGGAAACAACCATAATATAACCGTCTTGTTCCTGAATTTCTGCACCAATTCCATTAAAGGAGGATGAAATCGAATCATCGAAACTTTTTGCCTCTTTTTTATCCATATAGTCGGAATATGGATCATCGAGAGAATCTATCATTCCGTTTATTGCACCATCAATTAGTTTTTCTTCATCGATTTTTGCAAAATAACTGCCTTTCAACGTATCATAAGCTGAATAAAGCTTATCAAATTCAGTTCTTTCATTTGCTACTGTTACCGCTTTTTCATCGCCAAAAGCAAGAGCAAAAGTGGTAATTCCGGCAGATAGAAAGACAACTAAAAATAATAGCATGACAAAATGAAATTTTTTCATACGAATAAAACCGGTTTGCGTTTCCGGTGTTTCATTGTTTACATTTTTGTCATTTTCCAACAATAATCACCACTTTCTTGTCAAAACTTAAACCATCAGGGCGTTTCTTCTCCTATACTTAGGATACCACTAGAAAAAGAGATGCACAAAAATAATATCAACTGCTCTGAACATTCCTTTAGATTTTCTCTACCACATTAAAGTATTCTTCAAGCGTAAGATTATTTTCATAAATTTCAGATGCTGCTTTTTCTCCAACATAGCGAAAATGCCATGCCTCGTATTGATACCCTGTAATTCCTTCCTTACCATTTGGATAACGTAAGATAAATCCAAATTTATGTGCATTTTCTACTAACCATTTTCCTTCTGGTGTCTCGCCAAACCGCTCGGAAAGAGCAAAATTCGCACTTTCACTGGAAATGTCCATCGACAGTCCTGTTTGATGCTCGCTGTTTCCAGGAACTGCTACTACTTGAACAGCCTGCTCTCTGCCGACAGTCTGCACTTCGGTATTAAATACTTGTACTTGTCTTTCATAGGAACGGTATCCGGATACGGCAAAGAGATGGATTTGCCGGTTAGCTGCCTCTGAAAACATCTTTTCTAACGCCTCAGCAGCCTCTTTTCTCATATAGCTTTTTTCAATATCCTGATTTCCGAATGAAAAAGAAACATTTGGCCGTACCAAATCATTCGCTGCATATCCTTCAGGCAAAGCAAATTCTTTGTTCACCAATACCATCATATTTTCCGGGTTTTGAATCACCTTTTTACCATCAAGTTCAACAATATCGTTAAAATAAGCAGCTTCCAATGTTAGCTTATCATCATTCGATGGTCCATCTGTTTCATGCTGTGATTGACTATTTTCTTCGGTTTGATAACTTTGTTTTTCTTTCTCCTCTTGAACAGGTTTCTTTTCTTGTTTTGTATTGTCTGTACTTTCACCGCATCCAGCTAAAAGAATAACACTTCCAAGAATCAACAATAATTTTTTCATATATATTCACCTTACTTTTAAAAACTGTACTTCCTATTCTATCATTTTTACTAGCAATTACGATAGTGTATTCGTACTTAGAAATAGAGGAAATGTTTAGCTGCACAAAAACAGAGAGTGCTCTATAAATAGAGACTCTCTGTTGGTTCGTCCTTTTCCCCAGCATTAACTGGCAGTAAGATCCCCACTGATGGAAGTTTCACCCTACAGCAGCTTCGAGTGCGATTTCAATCATCTCATTAAATGTCGTTTGCCTTTCCTCTGCAGTCGTGATTTCACCCGTAAGGATATGATCGCTTACCGTCAATACCGATAATGCTTTGCGGGCAAATTTTGCAGCTAATGTATACAAAGCAGCTGTTTCCATTTCGATTGCGAGGATTTGATATTTGGCCCATTTTTCCAAATCCGAATTATCATTATAAAAAAGATCAGCTGTAAGAACATTCCCTGCTTTTAAGTTTAACCCTTTTTCCAAACCGGCATCATAAGCTTTTTTCAACAGCTCGAAATGAGCAGTTGGTGCATATTCGACGCCGCCAAAAGTGATACGGTTCATTTGAGAATCGGTTGAAGCACTCATTGCCAAAATCACATCGCGAACTTTAACATCCTTTTGAATAGCCCCACATGTTCCAACCCGGATTAATTGTTGTACATCATAGTCTTGCATTAATTCGGTAATATAAATCGAAATTGATGGAACACCCATTCCCGTCCCTTGAACAGAAACTCTTTTTCCCTTGTAAGTCCCTGTATAGCCAAACATATTGCGAACTTCATTATAGCATTCTGCCCCTTCAAGAAAGGTTTCGGCAATATACTTTGCCCGAAGAGGATCTCCAGGCAACAGCACTGTATCCGCAATCTGATTTTCCTTCGCTCCGATATGTATACTCACTTTCATCCCTCCATAATATCTTTTTTTCACTATACCATAATTCCCCAAACACTTTCATCTCATGAATAAAAGGATAATGGGGAGACTAAAAAAGATAGCGTTATGAGTTAATGCTAAAAATGAAAGAAATTTGAGGAGGTACATATGGGAAAAAAGCATCGAAATCGCACTAATTCTCCGAAAAAGAACAATCATCTTCCACCGGAGGCTACAATTGCTGAACAAGAGGCACACGGAAAAGAATTTAATGCTGCAGGCGGTAGAAAAAATGGTCCCGGACATAATCAATAAATAAAAGAAATAGGCTGGCCCATTGAAACTTTGTCTCATTGGGCCAGCCTATTTCTCCTCCTTAACATACTTTTAATCGGTTGATTCTCTCCCATCCGCCTGATCTTAATTGGTAGTAGAATTGGCCTTTTCGGCCATCATCGATAAAGAGGATATCTCCGGTACTAATGAAACGCCCTTGGAAATCCTTAGGCATCCGGTCGAAGACATTAAAAACAGCAAATACTTCATTGAGGCAATCATCATGAGATCCTCCTTCTACCTGTAGGCGATACACCGCTTGATAACCCTTTTTTTGTTTATAAGACGGAGTTTGAAAAATGGTTACATCATAATCTCTTTTTTTAGTCGGGATCAATTCCTTTAACATAATCATCCTCCTTATTTTTCCGAATTTTTAAAATAATACCAATGCAAAAACATTAGACATATCCACTGTCGAAACCTTCAAAGAATTTCATCTAGTTTTGTCGATTTATAATATTTGTAAAGTATTTTCATGAAAATTGTCTTACTTGAAAA
>CALGSR010000382.1 GCA_937902115.1 uncultured Bacillus sp.
CAGCTTTCCGGAAGACGCTGGCCAAATACGAAGCTGTCCAAAGCATGAGCAGTACGGGACGCTGTTATGACAATGCTCGGATGGAAAGCTTCTTTGCCACACTGAAGAAGGAAAAGCTCTATCAGATTCACACCGAAAAGATGCCGATGAGCCAGGTCAAAAGCATCGTGTTCCGTTACATCATGACTTACTACAACCGGGAACGAATCTATACCGCCAATCCGGGCGGCCTTGCTCCTGCCATGTATCGTCAGGCCGCCAGAGGATTGGCCGCTTAACTCGCTGATTTTGGGTGTTCACGTTCTGCACTGTTCTTGACTTCTCCAAATCAGATGATATACTTATACCGTTGAAACAAGTTTCAGAGAAATAAGGACAGGTGAATTTTTATGGGGGAATACATAGCGGAACTAAATCACATCAATAAAAGTTTCCCAGGTGTAAAGGCACTGGATGATGTGTCGTTTAATCTGAAAGCAGGTGAAGTTTTAGCGCTGCTGGGGGAAAACGGTGCAGGAAAATCAACCCTTGTTAAGGTCTTAAGCGGCGTTTATACGAAAGACGCTGGTGAAATCAAAATCTTTGATGAAGTCATTGAGGATTTGACGCCAAAAAAAGCGCAGGAACTCGGTGTGGCAATTATTCATCAGGAACTAAACATGTGCGCACACCTTTCGGTAGCGGAAAATATTTATTTGGGGCGCGAAGAAACCCACTCCGGAGTTCTTTCCAATAGGGAAATGAATAAAGGAGCAAAGGCTATTTTGAATCGATTGAATATCGATATTGATCCGACTACCATTGTTGGTGATCTGGCAGTTTCCAAACAGCAAATGGTAGAAATTGCGAAAGCACTTTCCACAAACGCAAAAATTTTAATTATGGATGAACCGACATCTGCGTTAACCTCAAATGAAATTGATGATTTGTTTACAATTATTAAGAAATTAAAATCCGAAGGACGCGGCATTGTTTACATATCTCATCGATTGGAAGAACTGCAATATATTGTTGACCGTGTCACGATCATGCGTGACGGTAAATTCATCACTTCCATGAATTTTGAGGATACCACTATGACAGAGATTATTTCCAACATGGTAGGCCATGAAATTAAGGAAAAATTCCCACGCGTCACTTGTGAGCGGGGGAAAAAGATTTTTGAAGTGAGGAACTTAAACGCCGGAAAAATGGTACGGGATGTTAACTTTGATCTGTATGAAGGCGAGATTGTTGGCATTGCCGGCCTGATGGGCGCGGGACGAACGGAAACAACAAGAGCTATTTTTGGAGTAGATCCGAAAGAATCCGGAGAAATATTCTTGGACGGGGAACAGGTCATAATTAACAGGCCGATTGATGCAATTCGTGCCGGAATTGTACTTGCCCCGGAAGATCGAAAAAAAGACGGACTATGCGTCAAGCTCAGCGTACATGATAATATTTCTTTGCCAAATCTGGATCTGCTTTGTAATCGTTTAGGCGTAGTAGACCGGAAAAAAGAGCAAGTAATGACGGATAAAGCAGTCGGAAGTTTAACAATTAAATTGCCAAATGCCGAAGTGGATGCCGGAACGTTATCCGGCGGCCGATGAAATTGGGAATGTGGACTACAAATGGATGGCCCCTGACAAGAAAGATGACGCACAGCAAATTGAACGTGTGAACAATGCAATTGCTGACGGTGCGAACGCAATCATGATTGCAGCAAACGGACCGGATGCTATTTCCGCATCCTTGGAAGATGCAAAAGCAAAAGGAATTAAAATTATTTATGTTGACTCCCCAGCAAAAACAGAAGGCGTTGCCACATTTGCAACAGATAACACAGCCGCTGGCAAAACCGCTGGCGAGCAAATGATAAAAGCGTTAGAAGCAGCCGGTAAAAAAGACGGCAAAATCGGTATTGTCAATGTAAACTCCGCAACCGCCTCTACTGTAGCTCGTGAAACAGGATTCCGTTCTGCATTTGAAGGCAAAGGTTACACCCTGCTTCAAACTCAGTACGGCGAAGGCGATGCCTCTAAATCTCAGGATATTGCCGATAACTATATTACAGAGGGTGTTGTAGGTATTTTCGGAGCGAATGAAGGCAGCACCGTTGGTGTTGGCAATGCAATTAAAGGTTCCGGCAAAAAAGATATCGTTGGCGTAGGATTTGATAAATCTGATTCTATTTTCTCCCTGATCAAAGACGGTTCCCTGCTTTGCGCAATGGCTCAGAATCCGGATGTAATGGGTTCTGAAGGGATGAAAGCTGCTGTAAAAGCTGTCAAGGGCGAAACAATTGAAAAAACATCCGTTGATACCGGCGTTTCCGTACTTACAAAAGACACGATTAAGTAAAAATTTACACAAATACAACATTTGCACCATATATGAATAAACTGCCCTTTAACATCTCACCCAAACCCTGAAAAACTCCCTAAAAATCATGTCTGCTCAAAAGGGCAGGCTTGATTTTGCATGTAAACCAAGACTAGATTATTTGTCGCAATGAGGAAGGAAGGAGGGGAACTGCGCTGATAAAAATGAGAAAGTCTAAAAAGTGGATTCTTTTTTTCTTTTGCTTGACAGCATTGGCTGTGGGTATTTTTTTCGTTTGTTTTGATCGTCCTTATAATATGCATTACACGGTAGAGGCTTCTACCACTCAGCCAAACGTTCTTGAGATTTCATTGGATATTTCAAATTCAATCTTGTCAAAAGGTAAAAGACTTTCGCTTTATACGGGGGACAAAATGATCGCGCTAAAATCTTGTGTTGACAAAAGTGGCGATCGATTACCTGCACAGCACCTTGATACTTCCATTGATTTTTACCTTGGCCGCGGCGGAAAGGTTACCTTGTCCTATGAAGTCAAAGTGGGCTCTTTGGGGAAGCATGGGCTCCGTGGCAGCACTTCTGAAAATTATTGTATTTTTGATGGAGGAGAAGCATTCCTCTTACCAATGGAATTTTACGAAACAAATTATCCGGAAAATAAAGCGGTAATTGGTCAGTTGTCAATCACCATGAAAAAGAGGAGTGGATGGATAGAGGTTACTCCTTATACAAACATACAAAATGTTACATGGGCGGATGCCTATGATCTAAATAACAATAGCTTCTGTATGGGACGCTTCATTTTACATCATAATAAAAATTTACACGCTTGCTCAAAATAATGAAGAAGTGTCTCGTTCTGTACAGGATGGAATTTTTGCGTTGTATCATTATTATGCTGACCTTTTTTCTGTTTCGCAAAAAAATTATCTTGTGATTTTACTTCCACCGTCCGATGGAACAGATTCATCTATTATCGGCGGTGCCGGAACAGGTTCGGTGTGTGCTACTTTTCATACGAATAGTAAGCGCGATTGGGAACTGCTCAGCCATCGTATGTTCCATGCTTATTTTGACAGTATTGTTCGCAGACAGACATTTCATTCCGCACCTTACCTTTGGTTTTATGAAGGAATTGCTACCTATTACGAAAATCGATCCATGGGGTTCCTTCCCAAAGACGTACAAGTTTCTGTAAATTTAAAGCCTGAGCAGGAATTCACCTCTTTATTTAATAAGTATTTGTATGTTCGGCTCAAAGATCCCACACTTTTTTCCTTTGCACCAATGGATGAGAAAAACATAACGGAATCTCAAGCGGGCGGAGCAAAGATAGAATTTTTGCATTATGTACAGGCGCCGCTTGTGGTTCGGCTCATGGAAGATATTAGCTTCCAGCAATCCAAACAATCAGATTCTTTGCTTAAGTATCTGCTGAAAAATAAAGACCACCCCGATCAGTGCACCTATGCACAGATTCTTAAAAACCTTTTGGGAAAGTGTGCGGAAGAAATCTATCATAGCTATTTTTTGTCGAATAATATTCTTCCTCTTTGGTACTTGCATGACGATACCTATTCACAAAAGCAAACCTTGACAGATCTTAACGATATTGAAAATCAGCTTGCCAGTTGGATGACCGGGCTACCGGGAAAATACCCGACGGAAGAGCTGAACATGAAGACGATTCAAAAAATTGAGAACCGCAGCGAGTTTCAGTCTGTGCATTTTTCCGACGGGCAGACAGAACAATCGGTTCAGAATTTTTCTCCAGTGATTGATTCGTTACTGAAAGAATATGCACTTCGTGCAAACATTTGTAATGTTTCATTCAATGATCCTGAGTTACGCAGTAAATTGCTTTTGGACGCAAAGAACAAAGCAAAATGGACTGCGTGGATAGAATAAACGGAACGTACCCAACCATCATGTTTTAAAAGCACTACACTTCTCATTCCTAAACTTATAACAAGTGAAAGAATAGGAGAATGTAGTGCTTTTTGTTTGCAAAGAACAAAATCCTGACGCTTGATTTTC
>CALGSR010000383.1 GCA_937902115.1 uncultured Bacillus sp.
TACTTCATCTAGAATACAAAACGGAACAGGTCGAACCTTTAAAATGGAAAATAAAAGAGCAATAGCGGTTAACGCCCGTTCTCCCCCTGAAAGCAGGCCAAGGTTCTGTAATTTTTTCCCCGGTGGCTGGGCGACAATTTCAACACCTGTTGTGAGTAGATCATCCGGGTTGGTTAAGCGCAAATCTGCTCTTCCGCCGCCGAATAGTTCCCGAAACACAGATTCAAAATGAAAACGTACTCCTTCAAACGTCAGCTGAAAACGTCTTTTCATTTCATCGTCCATCTCATCTATTACTTGGAATAATGTGTCTTTGGCTTCCTGAAGATCTGTTTTTTGCTCAAGTAAAAACTCATATCGTTCCGATACTCGTTCATATTCATCAATTGCCCCAAGATTCACAGTACCAAGCTCTTCCAGTGCAAGTTTAATGAGTTTTAGTTTCTTCCATGCCTCTTCAATCGGCATCGTTAAGGGATACTCTTCTTTTGCTGCTTCAAAGGACAAGAGATATTCCTCTCTTAGATGAGCTAATTTATTATCCAATTCAACGTCGAGGCGGTTTAACTGTACTTCTTCATCCTGAAGAAGTGTTGTCATCCCTTTATGCTGCCGCTTTAATTCCTTCGTCTCCAGTATCAGGTCTTCGAGGGAATTCTGCATCTTCAGCCTTTCCTCTCTGCGGCTGGCGATTAAGTTTAAGGTTTCTTGTTTATCGCGCAGCTTTTCCTTTACTGCTTCCTCTAGAATTTCTTCACCTGAAGTATTGTCTGTCATATCTGAAACAAGGAGATGAAGATCCTCCTGATGTTCTTGCAGTTTTTTCTCACTTTCTTCCAGCTCATTAGCTGCCGTATTGAAACGTTCCTGCACATGATTAACCGATTCATTTTTCGCAGCAATGAGTGCCTTTAGTTCACTAATTTCATTTAAAAGGACATCTTTTGAATGCGTTTGTGTATTTTTCTGCTCATTTAGCCGCGCTACTCGTTCCTCTAGCTGTGAAATTTTTTCCTTGTATTCTTTTAAACGGATATGTAGTTTTTCTTTCCGTTCATTAATGCCAGCTTTCTCGCTCAAAAACTCTGAATTATTCAGATCATACAGGGACAGACGTTCATTAATATTAGCCAACTGAACATCAATCTCCCGTAAATCACCTTTTATTGCTTGTTCTCGAAGACGAAGTTCTTCCCCATTTTTACGGAGATTGCTTATCTCTTGTTCTTTTTCCATTACAGCTTGCTTTAGTCCTTTTACTTCCCCTTCAATCATAGCAGTTTTTTGCTCCATGGCTACGAGTTTTTCTTTTAACTCATCCAATTCACCTTTTCTTGATAGGAGCGAGGAAGAATTTTGTTTTAGTGCACCACCTGTCATCGAACCGCCGGCATTCACAAGATCACCTTCAAGTGTAACAACACGGAATCGATAGTTAAGAAGCCGGGCCATTTCTCCTGCCCCTTTTAAATCCTTCGCTATAAGGACTGTACCAAGTAAGTTCTTGATAATTTCCTCATAAAGTGAATCATAGGAGATTAAATCAGCAGCGATCCCAACAAAAGCAGGATGATTGGCAATCATTTGCTTCTGACTCACGGCTAGCGTCCTCCCTTTAATGACATCAAGAGGCAAGAAAGTAGCCCTTCCAAAACGGTTTTGTTTAATATATTGAATGGCACTTCGTGCATCCTGCTCGGATCGAACGACAATATGCTGCATACTGCCACCCAATGCTGTTTCGACAGCTGTCTCGTATGCCTTTGGTACGTTAATCAGTTCTGCAATAGCCCCTTCAATTCCTTGGAGCTCTCCTCTCCTTGCCTTTAGGACTTCTTTTACACCAACAAAGAAACCGGCAAATCCCTCTTCCATCTCTTCAAGCGTTTCTTTGCGCGATTTCGTTTTTTGTAAAAATTGATAGGCCTGATAAAGCACGGTTTCTTGTTCTTCATATTTATGTTTTAATGCATCATACTGCGATTGAGTTTCTCTAAAAAGTTGAATTTGTTCTTCCAGTTGTGAACGGAGCGATAAAAGGGAGCTTTCTGTCTCCTCCTTTTTCGCTTGAATTAGAATTCGCTCAGAAACATATTTTTCATTTTCCTCTTCAAGCCTTTTGTTTCGTGTTTCCTGTCCGCTTAATTGCTGTTCGAGATTGTTTAATTCATTTTTTGCGGCAGCCTGTTCATTAAGAACATCAATATATTCACTTTTTAGATCATCTATGACTTCTTCAATATTTTCACTTAACAGACCCAGTTGGGACTGCTTTTCTTTTAAAAGCTGCTTCTGCTCGCTGAATTCCTTAGTCAGTACAGCGGCCTGCTCTTCGAGACTTGATTTCTGAACCTGTAAATTCAAAACCTTTTGCGAAAATTCGACAATGTTTTTTTGCAGCTGTTCTTTATTTTGCGATGCATTTTTTTTTCGTTCTTTAAGGACTTCTTTTTTTCCTTCGAGCTTTTCTAATTCTTCACTCGTTTCGAGCAAGACATTCTGCAGATCACTGATGGATTCATCCAAAGCTGTCATATGGTCTCGCAGTTCTTCCAGCTTCGCTTCTTTTCCCTGAAGAATGGCTGACAGCTTCACTTCCTGCTGTTTCTGCTGCTCTAATTTTTCAGACTTAACCTGCCATTTTGCATGTAATTCCTCAATTTCATAAACGGTAACAGACACTTCTATTTTTTCCAGCGCTTCTTTTTGTTCCAAATAGTCTTTGGCCATCGAAGCTTGGATTTTCAGGGGCTCTATTTGCCCTTCTAATTCATGAAGAATATCATATACCCGATTTAGGTTTTCTTGTGTTTCCGTCAGTTTGCTCTCTGCTTTCTTTTTCCGTGTTTTATATTTTAGAACGCCTGCAGCCTCATCAAAAATCACGCGTCTTTCTTCAGCTTTGCTGTTCAGGATTTCCTCCACTTTTCCTTGGCTGATAATCGAAAAGGCTTCTCTTCCAAGTCCTGAGTCCATAAACAATTCAACAATATCCTTTAAACGGCATGATTGCTTGTTAATGAAAAATTCACTTTCACCTGTTCGAAATACACGTCGCATAACACTTACCTCATTGTAATCAAGCGGTAGAGACTGACTCTCGTTGTTTAATGTTAATGTGACTTCTGCAAAGTTCAGAGGTTTACGCGAATCACTTCCGGCAAAAATGATATCCTCCATCTTCGAGCCGCGAAGGGACTTTGCTGACTGTTCCCCTAATACCCAGCGAATAGCATCGGTAATATTGCTCTTCCCACTGCCATTTGGACCAACAACAGCTGTAACACCTTGAACAAAGTCCACTGCTATTCGCTCAGCAAACGATTTAAAGCCCACTATTTCCAATCGTTTAAGAAACACTTTCTTTCCTCCTTACTCTGGATGAATTTCTGTTAATGGTTCCTGTAGATGTCGTTTAAGTTTTTCCAGAGCCATTTGCGCAGCATGCTGTTCGGCAGTTTTTTTTGATCTCCCCATCCCTTTCCCAATTTCTGTTCCATTTAACATCACAACGGAAACAAACTCCCGATTATGCGCAGGACCTTTTTCAAGTAAGATTTTATACTCAATTATGCCGGAACTATCACGCTGGACCAATTCCTGCAGCTGGCTTTTGAAGTCCATGACATGTGAAAATCCACCGGCATTTACTTTCGGAAATACATATTTTTCTAAAAAGGCCACGACAATATCAAGTCCTTTATCTAAAAACAGCGCCCCAATAAATGCTTCGAATACATCTGCGAGCAGCGCCGGTCTTTCTCGTCCCCCGGTCAATTCTTCTCCTTTACCAAGAAGGATCAGCCTGCCAAAGTGAAGTTCATTGGCAAAAGCCACTAATGAAGGTTCACATACAATAGCTGCACGCAATTTCGTTAATTCTCCTTCACTCATCATCGGGTATTTTAAAAATAAAAATTTAGAAACAGTCAATTCCAAAACCGCATCACCTAAAAACTCTAGGCGCTCATTATCCTCGAAAGGCTTTCTGCGATGTTCATTCACATAAGACGAATGAGTGAACGCCTGTTTTAACAGCTTTTCATTTGAAAAGTAAATGTTAAGTTGTTCCTGAAACTCTTGAAATTGCTTATCTACCATTTTGACTGCGTATTTATCCCTTCCATTCTTCCGCATAACCAACCACCTTGAATTAAATTTAGTTACCAAAAAGTGTACATAACTAGTATCTAAAAGGCAAAATTCCTAGAGAATAATATTTTGCTTTTAGATATAAGAAAGCCCCGTCTTATAACGGAGCTTTTCCTTCTATCTAACGATTATTGTTTTGCTTGTATGTAAGTTACAGCGTCGCCGACTGTTGCGATTTTTTCAGCATCATCGTCAGAAATTTCCATATCAAATTCATCTTCTAATTCCATAACAAGTTCAACTACGTCAAGGGAATCAGCGCCTAGATCGTCTTTGAAAGAAGCTTCTAATTTTATTTCAGATTCTTCCACACCTAAACGGTCAACAATGATTTTTGTTACACGTTCTAATACATCTGCCATTGGTTGTTCACCTCCCCTCAGGTATTATAGAATATTTCATATAAATAATCTATAAAAACCTTCATTTTAAAGTCATAGCGCAGGAAAGTACTTTACATCAGCATGCCGCCATTTACATGAATCGTTTGTCCCGTAATATAACGACTTTCGTCGGAAGCCAGGAAGACAACAGCATTTGCAATATCCTTCGCCTCACCAAATTGGGCAAGAGGGATCATTTTCAACATTTCCTGCTTGAGTTCATCTGATAATTGATCTGTCATTTCGGTTGTAATGAAACCAGGTGCAACTGCATTGACTGTTATTCCACGGGATGCGAGTTCCTTCGCTGCTGTTTTTGTTAAACCGATCACTCCCGCCTTTGCCGCTACATAATTGGCCTGTCCTGGGTTGCCGTTTGCGCCGACAATAGAGGAAATATTGATAATCCGACCACTTCTTTGTTTCATCATTTGTCTTGTAACAGCTTTTGTACAAAGGAAAACCCCTTTGAGGTTAATGTTTAGGACTGCATCCCATTCGTCTTCCTTCATCCGCATGAGCAGATTATCCTTTGTAATTCCCGCATTGTTCACTAGAATATCGACACTGCCAAAGCGGTCAATTGTTTCTTTTACCATATTTGCCACAGCATCGCTATTTGAAACATCACATTGAATCGCAAATGCATCGCGGTCCATTTGTCTGATTTCTTCTACCACTTCGTTAGCCTTCGCAACGCTTCCGGCATAGTTAACCGCTACATTAGCTCCAAGTCGGGCTAATTCAAGGGCAATTTCACGTCCGATGCCTCGTGATGCTCCTGTTACAAGGGCTGATTTACCAGCTAATTTCATTTTGACCCCTCCCTTATGGCGTCGATCACTTCTTTACAGGTTGTTTCATCAGATACTGCATAAGTGGTTACTCTACGGTTTACTTTTTTCACTAATCCGGATAAAACTTTTCCAGGGCCGATCTCGATAAAAGTAGTGACGCCTAAATCAAGCATCTTTTGCACGCTCTTTTCCCACTGAACCGGTGAATACAATTGTTGTATCAGCTTTGCTTTAATATCAGCAGCCTGACTCATTTCCTCTGCTGTGACATTTGCGATAACCGGAACTTTCGCATCCTGTATGTTCATTCCATCCAATACCGTTTCTAACTTATCAGCTGCCGGTTTCATTAATTCTGAATGGAAGGGACCGCTGACTTCGAGTGGAAGAACACGCTTTGCTCCTGCCTCTTTTGCTTTTACAGAAGCGAGTTCAATGCCCTTTCTTGTTCCCGAAATAACAATTTGTCCTGGGCAGTTAATATTAGCAAGTTGGACAAGATTTCCGCCGCTTGTAATTTCGTCGGTTACTGCCATTAGTTTCTCACTATCAAGACCTAATACCGCGGCCATCGTACCTTCACCATTCGGAACCGCTATTTCCATAAACTCTCCCCTCTTATGCACAGCATAGACACCTTCTGCAAAAGAAAAAGCGCCGCTGGCAACAAGAGCTGTATACTCACCAAGGCTGTGTCCCGCACAATAATCGGGAGTAATTCCTGATTCTTTAAAATACTCTAATAGAGCAATACTTGTTGCCAAAAGTGCAGGCTGAGCATTGGTTGTCAAAGTCAACTCTTCCTGTGGTCCTTCGAATATTAATTTAGATAAA
>CALGSR010000384.1 GCA_937902115.1 uncultured Bacillus sp.
ACTTTGCATTCATTCCCCCCTTGTAGAAGTGGAGGATGAATGCTGAATGAAGTTAAAATTTTTGCTCATTATATTCGCCCGGTGTCCTGAGGAATTCATCCAAGAATTCATAACTTCCCGCGGCGTTCTCTGTCCTTTGGCAATGTTTTCTCATGCTGCACGATAGGATATCCCATGCGATTTTAACATTTGAAATGGACTGCCATAATTCGGACTAGTTATGAAAGAAATAGCCACTATTAATCATATCCATCGCCTTTTTCTCTGCTACATTCTTTATGTCAAGCCGATGCAATAACGGGGGTAATCCTTGTTTTGACCGCTCAGCATTCACCAAACGAACAACCTCTTCTTCAAAAGAAGATGAGGGCTGTGCAGTTCCCTTCAAGCGAATGACTGAACCTACTTGCATGTTATATGGATTTACTGCTGGATTTAAGGCCATGAGCTGTTTATAATCCAGACCGTAGCGTTTAGTAATGAACCAAAAAGTATCTCCCTTTGAAACCTTAAAGTACTCGAAGGGCGGCTCTTTAAACATTTTAATGATCTGTGCTCCTGCAGACTGAGGTATCGTGATTCCAAATCCTATGCATAGGGCAAACAAAATGGAAAATAATTTCTTATCCATTTTCAACTCCTCTCACACTTTCTATTTTGAAAAACGTCTGAGGAATTATGAGATTTTATTATTGGAAAAACAGAATGTCCACACTATTTATTTGCTGCTTCTTCATTCTTTGGAAAAAACAATATCAAAATAAAACTAATTACAGCAATGCTCAAGACAACATAATAAACAATGTGTAAAGAATGGGTTAACCCATTTTGCAGCAGTTCAAGCATCCCGTTCGAAAGATTATTCCTTGCCTCTGCATTTAATAAAATATCAACGGAATCGACAGTTACTTTGACGCCTTCGGGACTATGCTCTAGGAAATACCTAGCTAATTGACTATTCAAAATCCCACCGAGAAACGCAGCGGCAATGGTATTTCCAAGGTTTCTCATAAATGAATTAGAGGCTGTCGCTGCGCCTCGTTCATTCCAACTGACAGTGCTTTGGATAGAAACAATAAAAGTTGTCGAAGTCAGCCCCATCCCGACCCCGACAAAGAAAGATCCTAGCGCTGCCAAAAGCGGTCCTGATCCGGGCGTTAACAGAACAAAAATAACACTGCCAATGACAAGTGCTGCACCACCAATAAGGGATGTTTTTCGAAAACCAATCTTTAACAGCAGCGTTCCTGCTATCATCGAGGCTATCGGCCAGCCTATCGACATCGTTGTTAAACTAAAGCCTGCTTCGATCGGTGAACGTTCCATTACCCCCTGAACAAAGGCAGGAAGATAGCTTGATATTCCAATGAGCATAATACCTGTCGTGAGCGATGTAATATTCGCAATAAAAATCGAACGAATCCGCCAAATCGAAAAAGGCATCATTGGTTCTGCAGCCCTTTTCTCTTGATAGTAAAAAAGAATAAAAAAGATGAGACTTAAAAACAGTAATCCAAGTGACTGGTAAGACAGCCAGGACCACCTCGTACCACCTTCCACAAGCATAATCATCAGCGCCGAAACAGATACCGTTAAATAAAAAGCTCCCGCATAATCAATTTTATGCTTTTTCTTTTCTACAGACTCGTGCAAAAACAGGGTAATGCCTATCATTGCCAAAATACCAAGCGGGATGTTCAACCAAAAAATAAATTTCCAGCTTACATATGTAACAAGGACTCCCCCAAGTGCGGGACCTAAAATTGCGGATATTCCCCAGACACTTGAAAGATAGCCCTGGATTTTAGCACGTTCTTCCTTCGTATATATATCCCCTACAATGGTTGTTGCAATAGATGTAACCGCACCTGCACCGAATCCTTGTACCAGCCTGAATATCACAAGCATCTCCATTGATTCAGCCAGACCACAGAGCAGGGAGCCAATTAAAAACATCGTTATTCCAAAATTTATTACAGGTTTTCTGCCGTATAAATCAGACAACTTCCCATAAATAAGAACGGTAACAGTATGCATTAACAAATAAGCGGAAAAGACCCAGCTATATAATGAAAAGCCGCCTAAGTCCCCGGCGATAGCTGGCATAGCCGTTGATACAATGGTTCCTTCGATTGCTCCCATATACATCGCAAGCATAATTGATGCCAAAACAAAAGGACGGTTCGTTTTTTTATCCGGCCGCCCTTCTAATTGAACTTTTCCCATAAGAACACCTCTGTCATTTGAAGTAAAGGAGCTGTTCTGCAGCGCTCTCTACAGATAATCGTTCAATAATTGTAAGACTGAACTTCTCGTAATAATTCCTTCAAAAAATCCATCTTCGTCTTCAACACATATAAATGAATGATTTACAAGTAATTCAATGGTATTTGAAATGGATGCGTCAATCTTCAATCGAGGAATTTCTTTCTTCATCACATCTTGAACCCGTTTTTGCTCTAGCTTTTCGTATTCTATTCGTTCAAGACCAAGAATGGATTCCATAATCAGCGGCATACTGATTAATCCATGAAGCTTATAATGCGGATCCAATACAGGAATTGCTGTATAGCCGCTTTTTGTTAAAACCAGCAGGGCATGTTCCAAACTATTTCCAACTTGAACATGGGCCACCCGTTCAGATGGGATCATAAGATCACGGATATTCATTTTCAAAAACTCACTTCCAAGATTAATCATGGATGAACACACCTTTAACTAACAATTTCATGAATACTATCTTAACACATTTTTGCTTTTTCCGCTTTTAAAACGCTTACAAAAAAACACCTTTTCCCATTTTTAACACCTGATCACCTTGTTTCTTCTACATGCTTTACAATTAGAAAAGGAACCTAACAGGTTCCTTTTCACATAATTATTGAATTAATTCGAAGATTTCAATAGTAATCATATCAATATTATCAAATTGGTATCTCTTCGGTTTTTCTTTATCAAAATAAACCTCTAACTCAAAAGTCTCGGTCTTTGGCTGAAAAGTGACCTGACATTTTCTTTCACCATTTACTTCAAAAAAGCGTTGTGAAGGTTCTCCATTACTTGATTGTTCTTGAAGGCTTTTTAACCTTGAAATTATCCCTTGAAGCTGTGACATGCTCCCTCTCCTTTCAAAAAACCATGTATCCTATTACTAGGTTTCTCATTTGATATGTTTCTAAACGCAACTTATGGAGTCAGAATTTTCCTCCAAACTTTCCTAACACATCAATATTAAAAGCATAAAATAAAGGCAGGTATTACACAAGTAAAACATGAAAATTAACCATCTTTTTTTTACAAAATAAACATAATACAGTGTTTTTTCGCTAATTTTCCCTTTGTATTTCGACAATAACAGTCATTTTTCAGCAAACATACTTAAAATCAAATGCACCTTGGCGTATTGCGCCCGATACTCGCGAGTTCGCTCGAAAAATTCCCTTTGAAAAATCGAGGCATCCGCCGGAGGCGCAGGCTTTTCAGCCGGGGTTTGAACCCCCACTGAATCGGAACGTTCATCCCCCACTTGTAGAAGTGGAGGACTTCTGCTGAATGAAGTTAAAGCAGCCCTTCATTCTGATAAAGAAACTCATATGATAAATCAATGAATAGATATTCCTTTGAATTCAACGGATAAGAAAAAGTACGAATCGTTTCACCTGTTTCAATATCGCGGTAGAGATCGGACAAAATCCCCTTTTTATCTTGCCTCATTTTAAAAATATTTTCCAAAAAGTAAGGACGCCAACTCCAGTTTTTTTCGTAGTATTCGGGCTGTACAATCCACTCTTTGTCTTTTTTAAACATATTCGCTGTTTTTTGAAATCCGTCTTCATCACATACATACATGCGAAAAGCAATCTTATCAAAATTCTTCACAAGAAGATTCATCATCCCAGTAAAATCTGCTGTTTTCTGATTTTTACCAAATAAATTCTGCAGCTTTCCTTGCAGCTTCTCAGAAATATCGAATACAACCTCAAGTCTCCTTTTTTCATACAAAATAAACTCGTGGAATTCGTTCCTCAGTTTATTCTTTAGCAGATCTCCGGCAATAAAGTTCGCATTTGGTTTTTCCAAGTAATAACCTTGATAGTAACGTCCGCCATGCTGCCACGCAAATTGAAGCTGATAAATCATTTCAATATTCTTAAATAATAGCGTAGCACCTATTTTTCTCGCTAAAACCGATAGTGAATATAAGATATCGCGATAGACAGGGGAAGGATTACTTGATCTGAGAGGTAACAGGTCAACCTTCACAATATCCGGATTAAGCTGTCCAATTCGATCAAAATAGCTGCTATCATTCCCCATTTTATCAATAGCGATTTTGATTCCATATGTACGATAATAATTTATTAAATGTGCAATCTCATCATATTTCGAAGCTTCTGCTGCAATTTCAAGGACAATTCGGTTTAAGGATACACCTTGTTCCTGAAATTGAAGTAATAGCTGCAAAAAGCTTTCACCATCATCATGTGTCAATATATCTACATCACGATTAACAAATAAAAGGATGTCTTGCTCGAAAGTAACCGCCTTTTCCAATGCCTTCGTCAAGACTATATTATCGACCTCAAGCCGATATTCTTCTGGGATATTGGTGTCTTGAAAAAATGGACCCAGGCTGACGATCTGTCCTTCACTTCTATATCTTCCAAGTATTTCATAGCCAATGATCCGGTGTTCATCCGCACTGAATATTGGTTGAAAATAGGGCATTACATGGTCTAAATCAGTCAATATTTCCAATGCGTCCATATTGAACCTGGTTACTAAAATCTATCAAAACTTACATCGCGTCCCCGAACCAAGAAAAAAGGACATACTGTGACGATTCTCACGTCATTCCATCAGGAAGGGGCTTTAACCCTTGTCATGAACCGTGTTGTTCAAAACAACCTGTGGCGCTCTGTTAAAGCCAGCTTGGTTGCGATAAACCATTCCTTCCAGAGGTCAGTTTACCGCAGAGATTTTAGCACCAGGATTACACCTCCTTCAATTGTAATTCCTGGTTCTTTATGATTAATGTTTTATGCACGACATTCCATAGTTTCCACGTGTGATTTTCTTTGAATTGTTCAATGGTATGAATGAGCATTCCCATATATTGACGTCTTCGTTTGCTATTTTTTGAGTGTTTCCCAGATTCCTCCATTAACCCAAGAAGATGAATCAAAAAAGGTGTTACCTTCGTCTTCAATTCATTCAGTAATTCCTTTGGTATTTTCTCTTCAAAATCTAAGCCTCTTCTCCCAATCACAAAAGAAGCAGCCTCATGGACAGATAAGCCATACATTTTTGCGTATTTAAACCGTCCAATGACAGAGGAATAGGCGGGGTTGACTTTCTTTATTTTAAAACCGAACTTCAATCCTCTAGAAATAAGTGAATATTGTAGTTTCTTTTTCGTAAAGGAATGAACCAATCGATTAAACCGATGATTCGTATCATGATTTTGAATAAATTTAAGATCTTCTAAAACAAAAGTCCTATATTCCAACTTAACAAATAGTCAATAACATGCTTAGCCATTTCACCTGCGATATTGCTTCTTCGGTTCCTCTTCACGCACTCCATTTCATGGCAATAGAAGGTTCTACTTTCAAGCAAATTTCCCTGTTTCGTTAAAATAGATACCGCCACACGATCAATATTTAAATCAATTCCAGCTACCCTATCGGATGTAATCTTCTCACTCCAACTTAATTCAGCACCTGAAGGCTCCACATCATAGGTAATGTGAACATAGTATTTATCCTGTTTTCGTTTTAGTTCAATGGAATAAACCTTAAATTCTTCTAGAGGTTTGCCTTTAGAATTTAAACCTGTTGTAGTCGGCATGACCACATCCATGATTTCAGAAAAATATTTATCAGGAATGTGAAGTTTAAATGGCAAACGCGGGCTGTTTTTCCTTTTTCAGTAAACAACGGGTTGACAACAAGGAGACAAAATTGCTTCTCTTGTTCACAGAAGGCAATTCGCATATTTAAATTTCCCTTTTTCGTTTTATCACCACGGGAATATAGCGTGTTGGAGCGTAATTCTTTCCATTCTTTATTGGTGATTTTTCCTTTTAATCGTTTATAGAAATTTTCCTTTTTACCAAAAATGACGGCAGGAATACTTCCTTCTTCTAGATGTTTTAAAAGAATGGATTCTTTTTCTTTCAGTTTGGTTAAACGGGCATATAAGCCTTCCAAACAGGTCTCCACGAAAACTTTTTTAGGCGTCTTTTTTCCTGTTTGGTAATCCCCTATTTTCCACTCCGTTTTTTGAATTTTCGCTTGCACCCTTCCAACCGAATGGGTAATAATTTCTCCTGACTGGACATAACGGCTTTTGCTTGTAAAACAGCATCTTCCGCATATCGTTTATTTATGTGAAAAAGATCCTGTATTCTTTTTATGAGATTTCCTTCTTTTTCGCCTTCTATTAAACGATTAAAGGAATATCGCATAGCAGAGCAAAAGACGGCCATTAATTGGTTTAACTGTTCCAAATCATTTGATTGTCCCTCGTTCACCACTCATAAAATCTTTTTCGTCATCTTCATAACTCTCGCCTCTATCGGAACATTCGTTCTATCCCCATTATACTAATTCGACTGGGGCGTGACAAGAGAATGAGGGATAATTAAATATAGGTTCTGCATCAATTTTTATAGCCTTTATTAGGTTTTAATAATATATTTGAAGCTGTTTCAACCTCCCCTTTAATAATGCTTTATTATATCATATTGAAATTACTCGCGATTCTTTTCTCTTTTTTACAACAACTTTTCTAATTATTATTCTTTTTCACTTGATCCTTTGTTATTATAGAGTCATGTATCATTTTAAGTTAGGTTGGTAATATATATGCCTCGAAAAATTTCACGGAGAACCTTTTTGAAACGTGCATTTGGTACGTTATTTACATTGATTGCAGCTGGAACAGGCGGTTACTACTATGCACGGGAAATTGAACCAAAATTACTCGAAATTAATCGTCAGTCTATTACCCACTCCCTTATCCCACGGGGCTTTGATCAATTCAAAATTGTCCAATTCTCAGACACCCATCTTGGTTTCCAATATTCAATTGAACAATTCAAAAAACTAATCGAACGCATCAATCAATTAGAACCAGATATTGTTCTTTTTACCGGTGATTTAATAGATCAGCCAAATAAATATGAGAAAAGAGGAGAAATTGCGCCGATTTTACAAAATCTACAGGCTCCTTTTGGAAAGTTTGCTGTCTATGGCAATCATGACCATGGCGGCTATGGTACCGACATCTATCGCGATATTATAGAAGACTGCGGTTTTATCCTCTTACAGAACGACTCAAGAGAAATAAGACTACTCGATGATAGCGCGATCCATATTTGCGGACTTGATGATGCCCTGCTTGGACAACCCGATTTAGGACAAGCAACAAACGAATTATCTGCTGCTACGTTTAATATATTACTATCGCACGAACCTGATATCGCTCTCCAAGCAGCAGGGTACAATATTCATCTCCAATTAAGCGGTCATAGTCATGGTGGACAAGTTAAGATCCCATTTATTGGCGCCTTGTATACCCCTCCATTCAGCGATATTTATCATGAGGGACTATATAAAATTGAAAATACCATTCCCTTACTCTTATATGTCAACCGCGGACTAGGTACCACACGATTGCCATTCCGTTTCTTGTCAAAACCTGAAATAACCTTGTTTACTCTGACATCCAGCCGTTAAAGTCACTTCATAGGCCGGTCAGCTGGGAAGGATGGGGATTTTTATAGCCATCCCGGCACTTGTCCATTCATTATTAAAGGCTCTTTTCTCAGACATTGTTGCTTTTAGTTTAAAAATATAAGTTGCTT
>CALGSR010000385.1 GCA_937902115.1 uncultured Bacillus sp.
ACATATATCGGCCGCTTCGGCAAAAAGAAGCTGTTAAAGTTCAAATCCAGCCTGCATAGCCTTATTCATACATCACAAGGACAGACATCCGTGAAAAGGAGGGGGCATCATGAACCTGCAGTACACCGAGGAACAGGAAATGATGCGAAAAATGGTGCGGGAATTTGCCCGCACTGAGGTGGCACCCTTTGTGCCGAATATTGAAAAAGGGGAATTTCCCCGGGAAATATTAGAGAAAATGGGGAGCCTTGGGCTTATGGGCATCCCAATTCCAGAAACATACGGCGGTGCAGGCATGGATTTGACTTCTTATTTGATTGCGATTGAGGAGCTGTCAAAGGTAAGCGCTGCTCTCGGTGTGATCCTATCTGTTCACACATCTGTCGGCACGTTGCCGATTCTTCGCTTCGGCACTGAGACACAGAGAAACAAATACATTTCGAAGCTGGCAGCAGGCGAATATTTAGGTGCCTTTTGCTTAACAGAGCCGCAGGCTGGATCTGACGCTGCCAATCTGAAAACAAAGGCCGTGAAAAAAGGTGATTCCTACGTCATAAATGGCTCGAAGATTTTTATCACGAACGGCGGTGAGGCCGATGTTTATCTTGTCTTCGCTGTAACGGATTCCAGCATTGGCAGCAGAGGAATCACCGCCTTTATTGTTGAAAAAAACACACCTGGTTTAATTTTTGGCAAGGATGAGCATAAAATGGGGCTCCGTGGCTCCCGCACCTTACAGCTCAGTTTTGAGGATATGCATGTCTCGGCAGAAAACCGCCTCGGCAATGAAGGGGAAGGTTTTATGATAGCGCTTGCGAATCTTGAAACCGGACGAATTGGCATTGCCGCACAAGCCTTGGGCATCGCTGAGGCTGCCTTTGAGGCTGCGCTTCAATATGCAAAAGAGCGGAAACAATTCGGCGTGCCGATTGCCTCACACCAGGGAATCGCCTTCAAACTGGCCGATATGGCGACAAGTGTGGAAGCGGCGAAACTATTAGTCTATTATGCTGCTAATTTAAAAGAACAAGGCCTTAATGCCCGCAAGGAAGCCTCCATCGCTAAGCTATTTGCCTCAAAAACGGCCGTTGAGGTGACTTCAGAAGCGATCCAGGTCTTCGGCGGCTACGGTTATACAGAGGACTATCCTGTGGAGCGCTACTTCCGTGATGCGAAAATCACTGAAATCTACGAAGGCACGAGTGAAATTCAACGCATCGTCATTAGCAAACATCTATAAGAAATAGAAATAAATATAATAACAGTCGAGAAAGAAGGATAAAAAAATGAACTTTAAACTATCTGAAGAACATGAAATGATTCGAAAAATGGTGCGTGATTTTGCCTTGAATGAAGTAGCGCCAACTGCAGCAGAACGGGATGAAGATGAGCGCTTTGACCGTGAAATTATCGCAAAAATGGCAGAGCTTGGCTTAATGGGAATTCCGTGGCCGGAGGAATACGGCGGTATTGGCAGTGATTACCTTGCTTATTGCATTACAGTTGAAGAATTGGCACGTGTCTGTGCATCTACTGCGGTTACACTTTCTGCCCATACCTCACTTGCCGGCTGGCCGGTCTATAAATTCGGTACGGAAGAGCAAAAGCAAAGGTATTTAAAACCAATGGCACTTGGCGAGAAGCTTGGCGCTTACGGTCTGACAGAACCAGGCAGCGGCTCTGATGCAGGGGGCATGAAAACAACAGCCCGCCTTGAAGGGGACCACTACGTCTTAAACGGGGCAAAAATCTTTATTACGAACGGCGGCATCGCAGATATCTACATCGTTTTTGCGGTAACTGACCCGGAAAGCAAGAGCAATGGTACAACAGCTTTTATTGTTGAAAAAGATTTCCCAGGCTTTTCTGTAGGGAAAAAGGAAAAGAAAATGGGCATTCGTTCCTCGCCGACAACTGAAATTATTTTTGACAATTGCCAGGTCCCGGTAGAAAATGTATTAGGCGAAATCGGCCAAGGTTTCAAAATTGCCATGATGACATTGGATGGCGGTCGTAATGGAATCGCATCACAGGCAGTCGGCATTGCCCAAGGTGCTTTAGATGCAGCGGTTGATTATTCGAAGGAACGCGTGCAATTTGGTAAACCGATTGCCCTGCAGCAAGGAATCGGCTTCAAGCTTGCAGATATGGCAACAAGTGTAGAGGCAGCCAGACTATTAACTTATCAAGCAGCATGGCTTGAATCAGAAGGACTTCCATATGGGAAGGAATCAGCCATGTCAAAGTTGTTTGCCGGTGACGCAGCAATGCAGGTAACAACAGAAGCGGTACAAATCTTTGGCGGCTACGGTTATACGAAAGATTATCCGGTTGAGCGCTTCATGCGCGATGCCAAAATTACGCAAATTTATGAAGGTACACAAGAAATTCAACGCCTTGTTATATCAAGGATGCTGACAAAATAAGACCGGCGGATAAGAGCCGGGAATATTGCCTGGTATTAGTCGTAAGGGGAACTACAAGATTTCGGATAAGTGTGAACGAAAATCTTACAGTATCTCCCTCATGGCTTATACACAGGCATAATTTTTCAATGGATGTGGGGGTTTAAGGAGATGGTAAGGACAAGGAGAAAACGCGAGGTGCAGGCTTCTGTAAAAGATGAACGCCTGATTCAAAAACGACGCGACCAAATCATTAACGGTGCGGTAGCCCTCATTAAAGACAAAGGCTATCACCGAATGACAACAAGGGAAATCGCTAAAGCCTCAGGCTTCAGTATCGGGACGCTCTATGAATATATCCGGACAAAGGAAGATGTTCTTTATCTTGTCTGCGATCGGATTTATGATCAGGTAAGTGAACGACTGCATATCCTTATGGATACGGAGCTGGGAACAGTAGAAGGACTTAAAACAACGATTGCCCACTTTTTCCGCGTGATGGATGAAATGCAGGATGAAGTCTTAATCATGTACCAAGAATTGAAATCGCTGACAAAGGATGCTCTTGGCTACGTCCTCGAAAAAGAACTGCTTTTGGTCGAATTATTCCGGGAAATGCTTGAACGCTGTGTGGAAAATAAAGAGTTGAAGTTAACAGAAGCGCAAATGAAAATGGCAGCCCACAATATATACGTTCAAGGGCAAATGTGGTGCTTTCGCCGCTGGGTTTTAAGCAAAATGTATACTCTTGATGAATATATTGCTTTGCAAACATCCTCTTTCCTCGAGGGCCTGCAGGCAGAAATTAAAGATCGATCAAGCGTTTAAAACGATATCGGCCACTTTTGCTGATATATCGACTACATTGTTCAATATATCAGCAATTCCCACTTCGATTTAGACTTCTCGAAAAAAATCAGGGCAGCCCAGTGACGTATGAAGTATAATCATTTATAATAATTGATCCGGGGTGAGACTCCGTCCTTAGGAATAAGAGAATGTTGCCAGGAAGTGAAAAGCTTGAGACGAATTCTTATTAAATGGATAGGCTGGGCCGGAGCAGCGGCCGGAGCTTATTATTTATATGTACGTAATCTTGGGTCGATCCCTTTCCTGCTGCTCTCTATTTATTTTTTTCGCAAGGCAAAAAGGATTCTATCTAATCCAAATGACCGAATTCATTCAATGAATCAGTCAAAAAAATCCGCCGAATAGAAAATTATCCCGGAATCTGCAGCAAACTATGGCATAAACGTTAGTAATTTGTTTATAATGAAGAATATGTATTCAAAAGACTGTAAGCATTTTTTGGTACTTTACGCAGTGGGGCCGGATTTATTATACATAAAGTCGCCAATCTTCCACTACTTCCCGTACCAGGAGTGTATGATAGAAAGGAAGTGCGGATCTTGAGTTTATCTCAGCTCTCAAAAGAAGAAATACAAGAAATGTCCTTAATAGAAGTTGCATATGAACTTTTGGCAGAAAAAAAGCAGGCTATTTCTTTTAAACAATTAATGGATGAACTGGCGCAAAAACTAAAATTGTCAGAGGAACATGTACGTTCAAGAATTGCCCAATTTTATACGGACTTAAATATAGATGGACGTTTCTTATGCGTTGGTGAAAACCAATGGGGCTTAAGAGTTTGGTACCCGGTTGACCAAGTCATTGAAGAAATTGTAAACCCTGTAAAGGCGAAGAAAAAGAAAAAGGCGAAGAAAGTCGTTGATAAACTGGATGATTTCGATGATATCGAGGAATTGGAAGTAGAAGAGTTTGATGATCTCGAAGAGTTTGTAGACGATGAAGATGATGAGGACTTAGTCGAGGATGATTTGGACGATGCCGCTGAAGATGATCTCGATGACGATTTACTCGATGATGATCTAGACGAGGACCTTGATGAGGAAATCGATGACGAAGAATTTGAAATGGATGAAGAAGAAGAGGATTTGGATGATGAAGAAAAGGATTTTGATGATTCTAAAGAGGACAAGGATTAACGAGATTCATCTTGACTTTTTCAAATAGTACTTGTAGAATATTTTTTGGGCTCTTAAAGAGATTATAGCAATAATAATAAAAGCAGCGCTCCCTTACTTGAGTAAAAGTAAGAGGAGCGCTTTTGTTTTTTTGTTAGAAAAGCGGAAGCGCTGGAACTGAGACACCAGTTAAAGTTCAGAAACCTTATAACTATTTAAAATACTTAATCGTGCGCATGTTTTAGAAAGATATCGGCCTTTGCTTTTAGCTGTGTTTTTCTAATGCGTTTTTGCGCGCGCAGCAGGAAGAAATTTGTCGAAATGGCTCGTTATTTAACTTCATTCAGCAGAAGTTCTCCACTTCTACAAGCAGGGGATGAATGCAAAGTATTTTTCCGATTCAGTGGGGGTTCAAACCCCGGCTCAATGAAGTTAAGTCTCCGGCGGATGCCTCGATTTTTCAAAGGAAGTTTTTCGAGCGAACTCGCGAGTATAGGGCGCAAATACACCAAGGCGCATTTGATAATTTAAGTGCTTCCCGTAAAGATTCAATAAAACACATAAACTGTCTTTAAATAGACTCAAATATGTACAAACTGTAACGGAGGGGGATTTTTGAAAATGACAAAATATATTTTTGTAACAGGCGGAGTTGTTTCTTCACTTGGGAAAGGGATTACCGCAGCATCATTAGGCCGATTATTGAAAAACCGCGGGCTCAGTGTAACGATTCAAAAGTTTGATCCATATATTAACGTGGATCCGGGAACAATGAGTCCTTATCAGCACGGAGAGGTATTTGTAACAGATGACGGTGCGGAAACGGACTTAGACTTAGGTCACTATGAGCGGTTTATTGACATTAACTTAAATAAATACAGCAACGTAACGACTGGTAAAGTCTATTCAGCTGTATTGCGCAAAGAACGCCGCGGCGACTATTTAGGTGGAACAGTCCAGGTAATCCCGCATATTACAAATGAAATTAAAGAACGATTATTCCGTGCCGGGAAAGAAACAAATGCGGATGTTTTGATTACGGAAATCGGGGGAACCGTTGGAGATATCGAATCACTTCCATTCTTAGAGGCGATCCGCCAAGTGAAAAGTGATGTCGGTTCAAATAATGTGATGTATATTCATTGTACCCTTGTTCCGTATATTAAAGCAGCAGGCGAAATGAAAACAAAACCGACACAGCATAGTGTAAAAGAATTACGCAGTCTGGGCATTCAGCCAAATATCATCGTGCCTCGTACGGAAGTACCGTTGACACAGGATCAAAAGGATAAAATTGCTCTTTTCTGTGATATTGATAAAAGGGCCGTTATTGAATGTCTTGATGCAGATCACTTATTAGCGATTCCAATTGCGCTGCAGGAACAAAACATGGACCAAATTGTCTGTGAGCATCTGCAATTGGAATGCAAGGAAGCAGACATGACAGAGTGGATCAAGCTGCTTGAGAAAGTACGTAATTTAACGAAGAAAACGAAGATTGGTCTTGTCGGTAAATATGTAGAATTACAAGATGCCTATCTTTCCGTCGTTGAAGCATTAAAGCATGCTGGTTATACGCATGATACCGATATTGAAGTAAAATGGATTAATTCTGAGAACGTGACAGCTGAAAATGTGAATGAGCTGTTAGATGACGTTGATGGTGTTCTTGTACCAGGCGGCTTTGGCGATCGCGGGATTGAAGGGAAAATTGAAGCTACCCGCTATGCGCGTGAACAAAAGAAACCATTCCTTGGTATCTGTCTCGGTATGCAACTTGCTTCCATTGAATTCGCCCGTAATGTTCTTGGCTTAAAAGATGCCCATTCATCTGAAATTAACCCGGACACAGAGCATCCAATTATTGACTTGCTTCCGGAACAAAAGGATGTTGAGGATCTTGGCGGAACCCTTCGTCTAGGCTTATATCCATGTAAACTGAAGGAAAATACAAAAGCCTATGAAGCTTATCAGGAGACAGTGGTGTATGAACGCCACCGCCACCGTTATGAATTCAATAACGAGTACCGCCCGGCGATGGAAGCAGCAGGATTTATTTTCTCAGGAACAAGCCCTGACGGCCGCCTTGCTGAAGTGATCGAATTAAAGGATCACCCATGGTTCGTTGCATCTCAGTTCCATCCTGAATTCATTTCAAGACCAAACCGCCCGCAGCCACTGTTCCGTGAATTTATTCATGCAACCTTAACATGTAACGAAAAGAATTAATTTATCGGCCGGCTTGACCTGGGGGAACCCGGGGAAAGCCGCCGATTATTTGCACCTTTTAATTTAGTATTCCTATTGGTTTTATTGGTCTAAATAAGTGAAAGTATTCAGTATCGTGATGACAAAAGACAGTGAATTTTCTAACTCTAAAAAAATTTTTGATACTTAATCATGGTTATTCTAGTGATTTTTGTTGAAAAATAGACTATTATGTAGGCGGGAATGCTTTTTTTAAAAATGAAATAAAACCATTGTAAAAAACCTTCCAATCGTTTACAATTGTTTCTTTTTCATTAAAAAGCAGGAAATATAAGCGGGGAAGTAGAAGTTAAAATAATTATACTTATGTGTACAATGATTTGTTATTCCCTAAAAGCGGATGCCTCCGATTTATCATGGAACGTAGCTTCAGCAATAAAGAAAATTTGAGCACAATGGATCAATATGGTGCGACATTACAGAAGGAAAGAGGTGGCTCGATGAAAGGTAAGATTCTAATAGTAGACGATCAATTGGGAATCAGGATTTTGTTGAACGAAGTATTACAAAAAGAAGGCTATGATACATACCAGGCTGCAAATGGTTTCCAGGCATTGGAAACAGTACAAGAGGATCTGCCTGATCTCGTATTGCTTGATATGAAGATTCCGGGCATGGATGGAATAGAAATTTTAAAAAGGCTGAAGGCAATAGACCAAAATATAAAGGTTATTATTATGACAGCTTACGGTGAACTGGACATGATTCAAGAGGCAAAAGATCTTGGGGCCTTGACTCATTTCTCTAAACCATTTGATATCGATGACATCCGCCAGGCGGTAAAAAAATACTTAATGGTTTGATTTACCTTCTTTCAGCGGACGTTCTCCGCTGCGAAATATAAGAATACAGCGGAGTTCACCCTGAACTGAGATTTTACAGCGCCAAAGGAAAAGAGCGAGGCATGATCCAGCGTAAATATGACGGGGCGAATTTCACTTTAGCGGGTCGTATGGCTTGCGGCAGAAATCTATAGACAAACAAAGCTTTGGGAAAACATCTATTATATTGAGATTTTCATTGGTGTACGCGTTTTCGTGTACACCATATGCAGGTTTAGGGAAGTAAATGAAGCACCATGTAAAAAATAATGGTAGAGGAATAGCATTTCCTATTGTAGTTTGATATGATAGCAGATGGAAAATGGGCCATATTTTTCCGGGGGAGAACCAATAAATATGGTCGGTAACTTTTGGGGAGGGAACACAATGCCTTTAGTTTCAATGACAGAAATGCTGAAAAAAGCAAAAACAGAGGGGTATGCTGTTGGGCAATTTAACATAAATAACTTGGAGTTTACACAAGCGATCCTTCAAGCATCAGAAGAGGAAAGTTCTCCTGTTATTTTAGGCGTTTCTGAAGGCGCAGGACGTTATATTGGCGGTTTTAAAACCGTTGTGAAAATAGTAGAAGGCTTGATTGAAGACTATCAAATTACAGTTCCAGTTGCGATCCACTTAGATCACGGATCCAGCTTTGATAAATGCAAGGAAGCCATTGATGCTGGCTTTACATCTGTTATGTATGACGGTTCACACCACCCGTTTGCAGAAAACATAGAATTGACGAAAAAGGTTGTTGACTATGCACACTCTCGCGGTATTTCAGTAGAGGCGGAGCTTGGTACAGTCGGCGGCCAAGAAGATGATGTGATCGGCGCAGGGATTATTTATGCTGATGCATTTGAATGTGAAGAACTGGTAAAGAATACAGGTGTAGACTGTCTTGCTCCTGCATTGGGCTCTGTACATGGTCCATATAAGGGAGAACCGAAGCTTGGCTATAAAGAAATGGAGGAAATCGGAAATGTTACAGGTGTACCGCTTGTACTTCACGGCGGCACTGGAATTCCAACAAAAGATATCCAAAAAGCCATTTCCTTAGGAACAGCGAAAATTAACGTAAACACAGAAAACCAAATCGCTTCAGCAAAGACCGTTCGTAAGGTGCTGGCGGCGAATCCTGAAATGTATGATCCGCGTAAATATTTAGGACCGGCACGTGAAACGATTAAACAAACGGTCATTGGCAAAATCCGCGAATTTGGTTCAAACAGCAAAGCTTGATTTAATCAATTTGTACTACTTAATGAAATACGTTCTTTTGGACATGATCTATAGGGTAAACCATTATTTTTTGACGAGAGGGGTATACGGATGAAGTTTTTTATCGATACTGCAAATATGGACGAAATTAAAGAGGCACATGCGCTGGGGATTATTGCAGGCGTAACGACGAACCCGTCGCTCGTAGCAAAGGAAAAGAATATTTCCTTCCATGATCGTCTTCGTGAAATTACAGCTCTTGTTCCAGGCTCTGTAAGTGCTGAAGTCATTGCCCTTGATGCGGAAGGCATGATTCAAAAGAAGGAATCAAAACAAATGTCACACTAATTTTCAGTGCGAACCAGGCATTGCTTGCAGCAAGAGCAGGGGCAACATACGTATCTCCTTTCCTTGGCCGTTTAGATGATATCGGACACGATGGTTTAAGCCTAATTTCAACGATCGCTGATATTTTTGCGATTCACGATATTGAAACGGAAATTATCGCTGCTTCCATTAGACACCCACAGCATGTGACAGAAGCTGCTTTAAAAGGTGCTCACATCGCAACGATTCCATACAAAGTGATTTTGCAATTATTTAAGCACCCACTGACAGACAAAGGAATCGAGGCCTTCCTCGCAGACTGGCAGAAACTTTCATAATTAGAAGGCTTTAATTGTTCAGCGTAGAATTTAGATCAACAACAAGATTTAAAAGTGCCAAACAAAAACAGGCGGTTCTGGCCTTGTTTCGCCTTGACCGTCTGCTCTTTTCGCCAATTCGTTGATAAAATTATATAAAGGATGCTACATCAGCACTCTTTTTTTGTGTAAAATAGAAATGATGTGTTGGACAGGAATGCTGGGAAATAAAGAAGACAGACTAGTGCTTATGTAAATGGGACTTTGGTGTATGCGGCCATAAATCGGTCTGCACCGGTTAAGAATGGACGTGTGCACCAAAGTCTTTTTAAAGAGGAAAGAATTCTATTGCCTAGCGTTTGATAAAAGCTCTTTTCTCATACATTGTTGCTTTTAGAGTAGAGAAACTGATTGTTCTTGCATAAAGGTTGATGTTGTTAGAAATTTATTAAGAAAAGAGCTTTAAATTAGATGAAAATGCTCAAAATACCTGATTGCACGTTAAAATGGGCCTTTAAATTTTAGCTCTGTTAAACTTGGTTGTTGATTTCCGTTGCAGGCACGTGCGGTTCTGCGGGCGATCGCCGAGCCTCCTCGACACTTCGTGTCTGCGGGGTCTCGTCTGTCTCGCTTCTCCCGCGGGAGTCTTCGTGCCTTCCACTCCAATCAACAAGGTTCATGAAACTCAACATTAACCTTTAACACAGCCTATATCAAAGAAACCCCAAAAATAAATCTATTGTAGAGGATATGGATAATCATGAAATTTGTATTGGCACCAGACTCATATAAGGAAAGTATGACGGCTCGTGAAGCAGCACTTGCGATGGAGCGGGGAATTAAAAGGATTTTTCCTGATGCTGTATGTACTCTGATACCGATGGCTGATGGCGGAGAAGGAACCGTACAGTCCTTAATTGACGCTATGAATGGTGAACTCGTATCAGCAAATGTAAAGGACCCATTGGGGAGAGTAGTAGAGGCCTCCTATGGATTTATAGAAGAAAATAAGACTGCTATTATCGAAATGGCCAGTGCCAGCGGTCTCCATCTGATAAAGCCGGAGGAACGAAATCCTTTAATAACGACTTCATATGGCACGGGTGAGTTGATTAAAGATGCTCTTGATAAAGGAGCAGATCGTTTTATTATCGGTCTTGGCGGCAGTGCAACGAATGACGGCGGGGTTGGACTTCTGCAGGCGCTTGGTGCACGATTCCTTGATAAAAGCGGTTCAGAGTTAAGCTATGGAGGTGCGGCTCTAAAAGACCTGTATCAAATTGATTTATCCAATTTCGATAATCGATTACAGACTGCTTATTTTGAAATTGCATCAGACGTGACAAATCCTCTTATTGGAAAAGAGGGGGCAAGTCGAATATTTGGCCCGCAAAAAGGGGCGGATGAAGAAAAGGTTGCTCAACTAGATGAGGCATTAACTCATTATGGCTCGATTGTGAAAAATATAACAGGTAAAGATGTTGCAATGGCAGAGGGTGCAGGAGCGGCAGGCGGTCTTGGAGCAGCATTTCTTGCTTTCTTTAACTCAAACATGCAGCGTGGTGTGGATATTGTTTTAAGATTAACTGAATTTACAGATAAACTGGAAGGCGCTGATTATGTATTTACAGGTGAAGGAAGTATCGATGGTCAGACCGTTTTCGGGAAAACTCCATATGGCGTCTCAAAAGCAGCGCAGGCACATAATATCCCTGTTATCGGGTTTGGCGGAAAGGTAGAAAAGGAAGCGGATGTCTTATATCAACATGGTTTCCAAGCAATCTTTTGTATCCTATCAGGAGTTATAGATATTGAAACAGCTTTGAAAAATGGTGCTATCAATCTGGAAAATACCACTGAAACTGTATGTAGAATGATAAAAGGCCGGAAATAGAGTCACTTTAACAGTGGCTTTTTTTCTGTATTTATTTTTGACAAAAATACTAGTGAGTTTTGCCCTTATTAAAGGCGGTTTTTCGAGTAATCTCGCGGGTATGGAGCATATAGCCAAGGTGGATTTAATAGTCATTCATACCATTATTGATTCATTGCTTTTACTGAAGCAGTCAGGAGTGTGAAGGGTTATGAGAATAAATAAGCTGCTTGCTCAGGATATTGCCGATAAAATCATGCAGGAAATCCCTTATAATGTCAATATTATGAATGAAAAGGGAGTCATTATCGGAAGCGGGCAAAAGGAAAGAATTGGGGCGCTTCATAATGGAGCGGCGAGAGCGATTGAGGATGGGAATATGGTTACCGTCTATCAAGAAAGGGCAGAAGAAAAGCCAGGTGTCAATATCCCGATCACTTTTCAAAATGAAATCATTGGCGTTGTCGGCATAAGCGGGGATCCAAATATCGTTACATCGTTGGCGGCCATTGTGAAAGTAACTGTTGAATTACTAATTGAGCAGGATAAGTTGAACAAGGAACAGCGTGTAAAGGAAAAAGTGGAAAGAGATTTCTTGTTTCAATGGACGACACGTACCACACCATATGGACCGGATTTTATTTCGCAAGGCAGGGCAGTGGGACAAGCCGGAAAGAATTCCACAGGAGCAGTTATATGATTGGCTGGCAGATGCGGACGCTTTTATTAGCAGGGCGGATGTTCAAGTGAATGAAGAGCTTTTATCCCATGCACCGAATTTACATGTTATTGCACAACCTTCTGTAGGCTACGATAGTATCGATATTAAGGCATGCACGAAACGCTCCATCCCCTTTGGAAATACTCCGGGGGTCCTTGTTGAAGCAACAGCAGATTTAACATTCGGTCTTGTGCTTATATCGGCCAGACGCATTCATGAAGGTTGGAATTTTATTCAAGAAGGAAAATGGAAAGCGCAGCGTAATATCCCGTTAGGGGTTGATTTATATGGAAAAACGCTCGGGATTATAGGGATGGGAAGTATAGGGGCTGCTGTAGCAAGAAGAGCACAGGCATTCGGAATGGAAGTCATTTATCACAATCGAAAGCAACGCCAGGATGAGAAACAAATTGGAGTTGAATATGCCAGCTTTGATCAATTGCTCCAAAGGTCTGATTTTGTCGTGGTATTGGTTCCACTTTCAGAAAGCAGTCGTAAACTTTTTGGAAATGAACAGTTTTGTAAGATGAAATCCTCCGCTTATTTTATCAACGCTTCACGCGGGGGAGTCGTGGATACAGAGGAACTTTACGAGGCCCTTGTGAAAAAGGAAATAGCCTATGCGGCACTGGATGTTACAGACCCTGAACCGCTCCCAATTGATCACCCGCTATTATCATTACCGAATATATTAATTACCGTTCCTAAAAACATAGACATCAGTGTACAAACACAAATATTCTATGTTGATCCAAGGAAGAAAACTTGGCACGTAAAACGAACAGAGTTTTTTACGAATCGCGTCAGGGAATTACGCCCTGATACCAGAATAAAAACATTCGTACAGGATTAGTCTTTCACCCCATCCAGACTTCAACGTTTTTGTCTCATCACAATCCTTTCATTCTGTGAATGAAAGGACGGTAAAGGATACCGGATAACCGATACTCTGGAAAAGCTGTTAGCTCCGCTGATATAACAGGGAACAATGCCTTTGGAGTACGTGGTCTCTTTCTTCCTTACAGGTTTAGAGAAGCGTTGCTCCAAAGTTTCCTCCGATTAACTGTCTGCTTTTAAAAGCTCAATCTTATCATGGAAGGAATAATTCTTTTTAAAATGATTCGAAATACTTCTCCAATTACTATAATTGGACTTTTCTTTATTAAACTTTTTCGGGAACGTTAAAACTGTGTCATATTTTGGTTTTTCTGTTTTAAAGCGATACCCTCTTCTTGCTATCACACAGGCAACTGAACCATGCGAACTTAAGCCATAACGGGCCATGAATTTCATCTGACCGATTTGACTCGTGTAAGCCGGATTGGCATATTGGAGATAGACCCCTGCCTTCTTTGCTTTTGTTTCTATCATACTTTTAAATGTCCCTTGTCAAGCAGTCGATCTCATTCGCTTTGTTTCATTCTTCTTTGTCCATGAGGAGTTCGAACAAATTGTGCTTTTCCATTCCTATCCCATCTCTGTAGCG
>CALGSR010000386.1 GCA_937902115.1 uncultured Bacillus sp.
GTCGCCCTAAGGTGCGCGAAGTGCCTGCAACGGAAATCAACAACCAAGTTTAACAAAGCCTAGTGTTTAAATGATATCTATTTTCAGAATTCATCACTTTGTGTATTTTTTTCTAAAAATTTTAATTATTAGGCAGGAGAATCGAAAGTTCCGTTGAATTTAATACACTAGAAAAAAATATAACAGGATTACGTAAAGGTGGTGAACAAAATGGAAGTAACTGACGTAAGATTACGCCGTGTGAATACGGATGGACGCATGAGAGCCATCGCATCTATTACGTTGGATAACGAGTTTGTCGTTCATGATATTCGCGTTATTGATGGAAACAATGGTCTGTTTGTTGCCATGCCTAGTAAACGTACACCAGATGGCGAATTTCGCGATATCGCCCACCCAATTAACTCTGGAACACGTGGTAAAATTCAAGAGGCAGTTTTGGCTGAATATCATCGCTTAGGTGAAGTAGAAGTTGAGTTTGAAGAAGCTGGAGCTTCATAGGATATAGAAAAGAATAACACCAAGAGCCCTGCTTCATATAAGTATGGCTCTTTTTTAGTCCTCTGCAATACCTTCTAAATTTCCGGGATAAAAGTTTTTCACCTGAATAGACCTCGTATTTTCAAGCCTTTCCCTGCCTTTTTCCATCTATAAACAAGATTCGCCTTTTTCTAACCTTGAAATAGCATGATATTTAAGATAATATTTTATTGGATAAAAAGGTAATTGGAGGCCAATTCATGCTTACACGTTTTGCAGTCGTATTAGCAGCAGGCCAAGGGACTAGAATGAAGTCAAAACTTTATAAAGTTCTGCATCCTGTTTGTGGGAAACCGATGGTACAACATGTGGTTGATCAAATCACAAAACTTAATATCGAACAAATTGTCACTGTTATTGGTCATGGTGCGGAAAAGGTTAAGGCTGAACTTGGCACCGGGAGCAATTATGTTCTTCAGGAAGAGCAGCTTGGTACAGGTCATGCTGTGCTGCAGGCAAAGGATCTTTTAAAAGATAAACAGGGAACAACACTTGTTGTCTGTGGGGATACCCCTCTTATTAAAGCCGAAACAATGGAAGCACTAATCACACATCATGAAGAAAAAGGTGCGAAAGTTACGGTATTAACGGCGCAAGCTCTTGACCCGACAGGATATGGCCGTATTGTAAGGAATGAAACAGGTCTTGTTGAAAAAATAGTTGAACATAAGGACGCATCTAAAGAAGAGCGTCAGATTTCAGAAATCAATACCGGTACGTATTGTTTTGACAATCAAGCATTGTTCGCAGCATTAAATGAGGTGACCAATGACAATGTGCAAGGTGAGTATTATTTACCTGACGTCATTGAAATCCTAAAAAATAAAGATGAAATTGTTTCAGCCTACAAAACTGTAGACTTTGACGAAACACTTGGGGTAAATGATAGGGTTGCTTTATCTGAAGCAGAAAGAATCATGAGACAGCGGATAAATAAAGTGCATATGCAAAATGGTGTAACGATTATCGATCCGCTAACAACCTACATTGACTCTGATGCTGAGATTGGTGCAGATACCGTCATCATGCCAGGTACGGTCATCAGCGGGAAAACACTGATTGGGTCAGACTGTAAAATTGGCCCGAATAGTGAAATTAAGGGTTGTCAAATAGGTGATGCTACAAGCATCCGCCAGTCTGTTGCATACAATAGTCAGATAGGATCAGCTGTTAATATTGGTCCGTTTGCGCATATTCGCCCACAATCCAATATTTTGGATGATGTAAAAATAGGTAACTTTGTCGAAATTAAAAAAGCAGTATTTGGCAAAGGAAGTAAGGCTTCGCATTTAAGCTATATCGGAGATGCTGAAGTTGGAAGTGATGTTAACATCGGCTGCGGCTCCATCACGGTTAACTATGATGGGAAAAATAAATATTTAACCAAAATAGAAGATGGTGTGTTCGTCGGCTGTAATTCTAATTTAATTGCCCCTGTTACTATAGGAGAAGGAGCTTATATAGCAGCAGGTTCAACAATAACAGAGAACGTCCCTGGGGATGCGCTTGCACTTGCGCGTGCCCGCCAAGTGAATAAAGAGAATTACGTGCAAAAACTAAATATTCATAAGTAAAATTGGAGGTCAACATGTCTAATCAGTATTTAGATCCAAATTTAAAGGTGTTCTCATTAAACTCAAATAGAGCACTTGCTGCAGAAATAGCCCAAGTTATCGGTGTTGAGCTGGGAAAATGTTCAGTAAGCCGTTTCAGTGACGGGGAAATTCAAATTAATATTGAAGAGAGTATCCGTGGCTGTGATGTCTTTGTCATTCAGTCAACAAACACGCCAATTAATGAACATCTAATGGAACTTTTAATTATGATTGATGCCCTGAAAAGAGCATCTGCCAAATCAATCTGTGTCGTTATGCCTTATTATGGCTATGCACGCCAGGATAGAAAAGCACGTGCACGTGAGCCGATTACAGCCAAATTAGTGGCGAATCTGCTTGAAACAGCAGGTGCGACACGTATGATTACATTGGATCTGCATGCACCGCAAATTCAAGGTTTCTTTGATATTCCAATTGATCACTTAATGGCTGTTACGATTCTTTCTGAACATTTTAAGGACCGTGATTTTGGCGGGGATCTCTGTATCGTATCTCCTGACCATGGCGGTGTAACAAGAGCAAGGAAATTAGCCGAAAGATTAAAAGCTCCGATTGCTATTATTGATAAACGTCGTCCAAGACCAAATGTGGCTGAGGTCATGAATATCGTCGGAAATGTCGAAGGCAAGATTTGTATCATGATTGACGATATTATTGATACGGCCGGTACGATTACATTAGCAGCCAATGCACTTGCTGAAAATGGAGCGAAAGAAGTCTATGCCTGCTGTACTCACCCGGTACTTTCCGGTCCGGCTATTGAAAGAATTGAGAGTTCGAAAATTAATGAGCTAGTTGTAACAAACTCTATCGCTTTACCAGAGGAAAAACAAATAAGCAAAATCAAATCTTTATCGATCGCGTCCCTTATTGCTGAAGCAATTATCCGCGTCCATGAAGAACAATCAGTCAGCATTTTGTTTGACTAATGAAACGATAAGGCTTGCTATTACAGCAAGCCTTATAAGCATAGAGCCAGAAAAGAAACTTTCATGTTTAATTCTTCCTGTTTAGGGGTATTTCTAAATAAAGGAATGCCTTTTTTGAAAATACTACTAAGCAAAAATGGAAGGGGAATAATGAACATGAGTGCAGTTTTACAAGCAAAGGAACGAAAGGAATTTCGCCGTTCCGAGTTAAGGAAATTACGTAAGGAAGGCCAAATTCCCGGGATTGTTTACGGATCTCAATCCGAAAATAAACCGATTTATTTGAGTGAATCGGAATTATTAAAAACAATCAAGGATATAGGCCGCAATGGCGTCATTTCACTCGATGTTAACGGGCAAAAGGAAAATGTCATTCTAACTGATTACCAATCCGATCCGCTGAAAAAGGAAATCATGCATATTGATTTTCTAGCGGTGGATATGTCGAAGGAAGTTACGGCAACTGTTCGGCTTGTTTTAACTGGGACCGCTGCTGGTGTAAAGGACGGCGGTGTAATGCAGCAATCATTACATGAGGTCTCTGTTAAAACGACACCGGATCTTATTCCATCATCGATTGACGTTGATGTCACGAATTTACAGGTGGCGGAAACAATAACGATTAAAGATATCGGTGGCAATCAGTCTTATCATATTGAGCATAATGAAGATGAGGTTATTTGTTCGATTCTTCCGCCAAGGCAGGAAGAGGAAATCAGTACAGGTGAAACTCAAAGTGAAGCGCCTCCTGAGAATCTTGAAGGAAGGGAAACAAAAGGAAGCGAATAATAACAGTAGTATAGAAATGGGTGGACTTTTACCATCCATCCAGGTGAAATGCCGGCCCGTAGGAGAATGAGTCATAACCCCGCAGTACAAACTCTGCATGGGTGTTAGACCTCTTATGGGCTAACTTTGCAAACGCTTTAAGGGTGAGAGGGAGAATAAAATTAAATGAAATTAATCGTTGGTCTGGGAAACCCAGGAAAACAATATGAACAAACAAGACATAATATTGGCTTTATTGTAATGGATAAAATTGCTGAAAAACTTAATATTCCGCTCCAACAGGCAAAGTTTAAAGGGCTGTTCGGCGCGGGTCTTGTTGCAGGGGAAAAGGTCCTCTTATTGAAACCATTAACTTATATGAATCTATCTGGTGAATCGATTCGTGCTATAATGGACTTCTATCAAATCGATACAGAAGACTTGGTAGTGATTTACGATGACTTAGATTTAGCGGTAGGTAGAATCCGTTTGCGGCAAAGAGGAAGCGCTGGCGGGCATAATGGGATTAAATCAACCATTTCACATTTAGGCACCCAAGAATTTAATCGTATTCGGGTTGGGATTAATCGTCCGACAAATGGAATGGCCATTACTGATTATGTCCTTAGCCGTTTTTCCGGGGAAGAGCAGGGATTAATTGAAGAAGCTGCTGAACGAAGTGCGGATGCCTGCATAGAATGGATTAACAAGCCTTTTATACAAGTCATGAACACTTATAATCAGTAGAATGATTTTCACAATTGCGGGGAATAATAACATTATAAACAGCGTATGTACCTGTTCGGGTCACCATATGACAGGAAGAATGAAAGTTTTACTTTTCACCCCTACTCATATTGGTGCGCTTACTTAATAGTGTTATTAGGAGGAAATAGCATGGCTATTCATTATCACTGCAGGCATTGTGGAATGAAATTAGGAACGATTGAACAAGTCTCTGTTGAGGCGGATCGTCTCGGTTTTACCAAACTGACGGACGAAGAAAGACAAGAAATAATTACTTATAATGAGAATGGAGACTTGCATATCAAATCAATTTGTGAGGATTGCCAGGAATCGTTGCAGAAGAATCCCGAATATTATCAAAATGACTTTTTAATTCATTAAAAGCTTTGGAGCTTCATCCAAAGCATTTTTCTGTTTTTAACCTAGCGGGTTCTCTTGTTACTTTTTCAGTAAAGTATTATAGATATTGCTATCATATTAAAGTTTTCATATTCAACAGATTAGATACAGGACGGATTTTGGAGGGAGGGACTGCGTTGAAAGGATTGAAGGACTTTTTTCATCAACAGGAAGATCTTCTGAGTATACTCTCGGGTATTGAAGGCGGTTTAAAGGAGCAGCTTGTTACAGGTTTGTCCGGTTCCGCGAGAACACTATTTCTTTCTGTAATTTATGAAAAAACGCAAAAATCAATTGTCATTATCACGCATAATTTATTACAGGCGCAAAAGCTTTATGATGATTTAAACCATATTATTGGTGAGGATGATGTATTTTTATACCCGTCCAACGAGCTGATAGGGGCTGAAATAAGTGTAGCGAGCCCTGAATTAAGGGCCCAGAGGATTGAGGTACTCAATCGGTTATGCTTGCAGAAAAAGGGGATTACGATTATACCGATTGCCGGTATGCGAAGAATGGTCCCGTCTCCGGACGTTTGGCGGGCTTATCAATTAACCTTTAAGCTTGGGCAAGAAATTAATGTTGAGAAATACTTGCAACTTTTTGTCGAAATGGGCTATGTACGTACAGAAATGATCACAGCACCCGGGGAATTTAGTGTCAGAGGGGGAATTATCGATCTTTATCCGCTGACAGAGCCGGATCCTGTAAGAATAGAGCTTTTTGATACGGAAATTGATTCCATTCGTACTTTTTCATTAGACAATCAGCGCTCAATTGAAAAAAGAAAGGAATTATCAATTGGACCGGCAACGGAAATTCCCATCAAGGAAGAACAGTTAACTTTATTTGCAGAAAAGCTTGATGAAGGTCTCAAGGCAAGTTTAAAGACGATAAAGGATGAAACAGCAAAAGCTCAAGCCTTGCAAAATATTGGTTATGAGCTTGAACAATTACGCAATAAGCAAAAGCCGGAAGGGCTATTTAAATATTTAGCTTTGTCCAAGGATTACTCTAGTAGTTTGCTAGATTATTTTCCGAAACATGCAATTCTCTTTCTCGATGAGAGCAGCCGTATTCATGAAATGAATGAATCACTGGATCGGGAAGAAGCAGAATGGTACACCCAACTTTTAGGTGAGGGAAAAATCATTCATGGAATAAAGGTCTCCTATAAAGTGCAGGAGCTGTATTCCCGCTCAAGGCTGCCGCTTATTTATTTATCTTTGTTTTTACGGCATGTACCTAATACAAATCCACAGAATATTATAAATATAAACTGTAAACAAATGCAGAACTTTCATGGCCAAATGAATGTACTAAAGGGTGAAATTGAGCGCTGGAAAAAGGGCAATTACTCCGTCTTATTTCTTGGTTCAGATGAAGAACGGATAAAGAAATTAGAGCGTGTTCTGCAAGACTATGAAATTGAAGCAGACGTAACGAGCGGGACAGAGTTAGTAATGGGCAAGGTGCAAATTGCAAAAGGAGATCTGCTGACAGGATTTGAACTGCCGATTCAAAAATTAGCTGTTGTGACCGAAGAGGAATTATTTACGAAGCGCGCGAAGAAGACGCAGCGCCGGCAAAAGTTATCAAATGCCGAAAGAATTAAAAGTTATTCCGAATTAAATGTTGGGGATTATGTTGTTCACGTGAACCACGGGATTGGGAAATATCTTGGGATTGAAACACTTGTTATTAATGGTGTCCATAAGGATTACCTTCATATCCGTTATCAAGGTTCAGATAAACTATATGTTCCGGTAGAACAAATTAACCTAGTGCAAAAATATGTCGCTGCAGAGGGAAAAGAGCCAAAAATTTATAAACTTGGCGGAAGTGATTGGAAAAAAGTAAAGAAAAAGGTCCAATCGTCTGTTGAAGATATTGTCGAAGACTTATTAAAGCTTTATGCAGAGCGTGAGGCATCCGTAGGATATGCCTTTAGTCCAGATAGCGAAATGCAGCGTGAGTTTGAGGCAGCCTTCCCATATCAAGATACAGAGGATCAGTCCCGTTCAATTCAGGAAATTAAGAAGGATATGGAAAAGGAACGGCCCATGGATCGTCTCCTTTGCGGGGATGTTGGTTACGGGAAAACGGAAGTTGCCATTCGCGCAGCTTTTAAGGCGGTAACGGATGGAAAACAAGTAGCGATTCTTGTTCCGACAACGATCCTGGCACAGCAGCATTTTCAAACAATGTTGGAGAGGTTCCAGGACTATCCGGTTAAAATTGGGCTCCTTAGCCGTTTTCGGACGAGAAAGGAGCAAACAGAGACGATTAAGGGTCTTAAAAACGGGACGATTGATATTGTTGTCGGCACCCACCGCCTCCTATCTAAAGAAATTGTCTATCATGATCTCGGTTTGCTCGTTATTGACGAAGAACAGCGTTTCGGGGTCAGTCATAAAGAAAAGATTAAAAAGTTAAAGGCAAATGTAGACGTATTGACGTTAACGGCAACACCAATCCCGCGTACCCTGCATATGTCCATGCTTGGCGTTCGTGACTTGTCTGTGATTGAGACACCGCCGGAGAATCGTTTCCCGGTACAAACATATGTAATGGAGTATAACGGTGAATTAATAAGAGAGTCTATTGAGCGAGAGCTTGCGAGAGATGGGCAGGTCTATTTCCTCTATAATCGGGTAGAGGATATTGAACGGAAGGCAGAGGAAATTTCGATGCTCGTTCCGGATGCAAAAGTAACATTTGCTCATGGCCGTATGACAGAAAATGAACTTGAGTCTGTTATGCTCAGCTTCCTCGAAGGCGAGTATGATGTACTTGTAAGCACAACGATTATTGAAACGGGCGTCGATATTCCTAACGTCAATACACTGATTGTTAATGATGCGGATAAAATGGGACTTTCCCAGCTTTATCAGCTGCGCGGACGTGTTGGGCGTTCCAACCGGGTTGCGTATGCATATTTTACGTACCGCAAAGATAAGGTGCTGACAGAGGTTGCTGAAAAACGTCTCCAAGCGATTAAGGAATTTACAGAGCTTGGTTCAGGATTTAAAATTGCGATGCGCGATTTATCAATCCGCGGCGCGGGAAATCTATTAGGTGCCCAACAGCACGGATTTATTGACTCAGTCGGATTTGATCTCTATTCACAAATGCTGAAAGAAGCGATTGAAGAAAGAAGAGGAAATACCGATGAGGTAAAACTGGCTTCGGTTGAAATAGATTTAGATATTGATGCTTATATTCCGGATATGTATATTTCAGATGGACAGCAAAAAATAGAAATGTACAAACGTTTCCGCGGCGTGAAGGACCTCGAAGATATTAAAGAGCTTAAGGAGGAAATGATTGACCGTTTCGGTGAATATCCGGACGAAGTGGGATATCTGTTTAAAATTGCAGAAATTAAAGTATTTGCCATGCTTCTTGGTGTGGAAAGCATAAAGCAAGTTAAGGATGAAGTGACAATCCTTTTATCTGAGGAAACAAGCGGTGCCATTGAGGGACAAAGGGTTTTCAAGCTGAGCAACCAATTTGGACGTATGGTGGGACTTGGAATGGAAGGAAAGCGGCTGAAAATGGTACTTCATGTTAAGAAGGTGGAGCTCGTAACATGGCTAGGGGCAATCAACGAAATATTGCAGGGGCTCTGTGAAACAAAGGAGGACGGAGCAACACCAGTGTCTTAAATCTTTGCTGAGTATTTGGATTTAATATCACTCCATGGAACTAATATCCATTTCTGGAATTAATAATCCCTACAAGAAAAAGTATCGGGATGTGTATAGAAGTTTCCATATGAAAGATACTAAGTTCAAATATGGCGAAGGTTACATATTGAGGAATATGAATCATTGCCACATGTATCAAATCATCAGATGAAAGTGAGGCAACGTTGAATGAAAGCAACTGGTATTGTTCGTCGAATCGATGATTTAGGTCGTGTAGTTATCCCCAAAGAGATCCGCAGGACCCTAAGGATCCGTGAGGGGGATCCTTTGGAGATTTTCGTTGACCGTGATGGAGAAGTGATATTGAAGAAATATTCCCCGATTAGTGAATTAGGTGACTTTGCAAAAGAGTATGCTGAAGCTTTATATGATAGCCTTGGAAATCCCGTTCTTATTTGTGATAGAGACTCCTACATAGCGCTTGCTGGAGGTTCAAAAAAGGATTACCTGAATAAGGGGATAAGTGAGTTGGTCGAAAAAGCAATGGAAGAAAGAAACTCAATTCTCATGAATCAGCCGGGTGAGACATCCTTGGTTGAGGGGAATCAGGAGGAGATCACTTCTTATACCGTTGGACCGATTATAGCGAATGGGGATCCGATTGGCGCTGTTATTATTTATTCCAAAGAAGGTACATTAGGGGAAGTTGAGCATAAGGCCGTTGAAACAGCCGCCGGTTTTCTAGCGCGGCAAATGGAATCTTAGGATATACAAAGAAAGAGGCAGCCTTCCGCTGCCTCTTTTTCATATGAGGAAATATGCTATAATACGTTGGACTTTAATTTTTGGAAGGGGCTAATTCGTATGCCCAATGATCAGACTGTGAAATTATTTAAAGGGACACTGATTCTTGCAGTGGCTGCCCTTTTGACAAAAATCCTTAGTGCATTTTATCGAATCCCGTTTCAAAATATTGTCGGAGATGTGGGCTTTTACATCTATCAGCAAGTGTATCCTTTTTACGGGATTGCGGTGGCTTTATCGACATATGGCTTTCCAATCGTTATTTCAAAATTATACGCACTAGAATCAGAAAAGAAAGAGAAGGGGAATATGAAGCAGTTGTTGACTGTGTCAGGCCTCTTCTTGCTTTGCGTTGGTTTATTGTGTTTCTTCCTGCTTTATTTGGGGTCTGAAACGCTGGCACAACATATGGATGACCCGCAGCTTGCTCCGTTGTTACGAATGGTTGCTTGGGTTTTTTTATTCATGCCGGTGATTTCTTTGTTCAGAGGATTTTTTCAAGGGAGCGGGGATATGCTCCCTACAGCTGTATCACAAATTAGTGAGCAGTTTATCAGAGTGGCTACGATATTAGCGGCGGCATTTTTTTTAATGAGCCAGTCCTCTTCGCTTTATGTGGTTGGCAGAGGCGCTGTGTTCGGTTCCGTTACAGGGGGGCTCGTTTCCGTCATCATTTTACTGTTGTTTTGGCTCCGGAGAAGAACTGTGAAGGAATCCGGACCCCATAGAGCCTATGGCAAAGGTAAGATAAAGGCGATATTGACTGTCCTGACGGTAGAAGGATTTACGATATGCGTCAGCAGCATGCTGCTCATCTTTATCCAACTTGCAGACTCGTTGAATCTTTACTCATTGTTAGTCCAGTCAGGTATAGGCGGAGAGGAAGCGAAGGAGTTAAAGGGGGTATATGATCGGGGGCAGCCGCTTATTCAATTAGGAACTGTTGTAGCGACATCGATGTCCTTATCATTAGTACCCTTAATAACGAGAGAAAAAATGCGGGGAAATACTATTTTTTTGCAAGAAAAAATTAGCTCAGCCCTCAAAATCAGTATACTTGTCGGTGCAGGGGCGACAATTGGATTATGGAATATCATTAAACCAACGAATATGCTGTTGTTTGAAAATACAGATGGCTCAAATGTATTGGCTTTGCTCAGTACATTGATTCTTCTTGGTTCCGTCATTATGACGATTACAGCAATTTTGCAGGGGCTTGGCAGCTCTGTTTTTCCAGCGCTAGTCATATTGTGCTCCCTTGCTTTGAAGTATGGATTTAATGAATTCCTTGTTGGAAAAAAGGGGATTACGGGGGCGGCTTTGGCGTCGATTCTGGCCCTTGTCTTTATTTTGGTCTTATTAATCAGCAAGCTGCGTACGATGGTTGGTACAGCGTTAATACAAAAACGCTTTTTTTTCACGGTGGTTTTTGCCTCCTCTGCCATGATAGCCGTCTTGCAATTGTATTTGTATCTCACGGATTTCATTTATACATTAGGCTATTCCGCACGCTTACTGGCTGGTTTTCAAGCTCTCACTGCGGTGCTCTTTGGCGGAGTGGTGTATACGGTCTTTATTTTACGAGGCAATGTATTTAAAGAAGAGGAGCTGTCATTATTGCCGTTCGGCAGTAAACTTATAATATTTTTACCGAAAAAAAACAGGAGATGAATAGTGTATGAAAAAGATGACCATTGCAGGTTTGGGAGCCGGGGATTTGGATCAATTGCCGCTCGGTATCTATAAATTGCTGAAAAGCGGAATACCTGTTTACTTAAGGACGAAAGAGCATCCTGTGATAAATAGTCTTGAGCAGGAAGGACTCAAATATGAATCATTTGATTCTAAGGAAAAAATGATGAGGAAATTTGTCAAACTTTATTAGATAAAGAAGCGCAGGAAATCGTTTATGCCGTTCCAGGACATCCGCTTGTAGCGGAAAAAACAGTTCAGTTGCTGCTTGAAAAAGGTCCGGATTTAGGAGTTGAAATTGAAATAAAGGGCGGGCAGAGCTTTTTGGATGACTTATTTGCTTCCTTACATATTGATCCAATTGAGGGATTCCAGCTGCTTGATGCAACGGAATTAAAGGCAGAAGAGATTGGGTTACGTCAGCATATGATTATTGGACAGGTTTATGATGCGTTCGTTGCTTCTGATGTAAAGCTTACTTTTATGGAGTTGCTGCCATATGATTACGATGTTTTTATTGTTACAGCAGCCGGCAGCAAGGAGGAGTCGATTCGGAAGGTTCCGTTAGTTGAACTTGATCGGGAGGTGGAGTTAAATAATTTAACTTCCGTTTATATTCCACCTGTAACGGACGAAGCAGTTTTATATAAGGACTTTGCTAAACTTCGCGAGGTTATTGCTACATTGAGGGGACCGAATGGCTGTCCGTGGGACATACAACAGACACATCAGTCCCTGAAGAAGTATTTAATCGAGGAAGCGTATGAGGTGATTGAGGCAATAGACGAGCAGGACTATGATCACTTGATTGAAGAATTAGGGGATGTCCTCCTGCAAGTATTGCTTCATGCCCAAATTGGCGAAGATGATGGGTATTTTAAAATAGAAGATGTGATTGAGGGATTGGCTGAAAAAATGGTTCGCCGCCATCCGCATGTATTTGGCGGCGACAGAACAGCAGAAACAGCTGAAGAAGTCGTGAAAAATTGGCAGGAAATTAAGGAAGAAGAGAAAGGCATCCGTACGAAATCAATTTTAGATGGGATAGGGCTGTCCCTGCCAAACTTGATTCGCGCGTTTGAGCTGCAAAAGAAAGCGGCGAAGGTGGGCTTTGATTGGCCGGATGTCCATGGAGCATGGGAAAAAGTAAAGGAAGAGATTGCTGAGTTCGAAAGGGAAATGCAAAATGGCAGTGATAACGAGAAGTCTGCCGGAGAATTCGGTGACATTTTGTTTGCTCTTGTGAATGTTGCCCGCTATTATAAGATCAACCCCGATGAGGCCATATTTATGACAAATCAAAAATTCATCCGTCGTTTTCACTTTATTGAAGAAAAGGTAAGGGAAAGCGGCAGAGCAATTGAAGAATATACGCTGGAAGAGCTTGATTGCTTTTGGGAAGAAGCGAAAAAAGGCGAGATGAAATGACAGGGGGAAAAGAAAAATGAGATTAGATAAATTTTTAAAAGTATCGAGATTAATCAAACGCCGGACATTGGCAAAGGAAGTATCCGACCAAGGCAGGATTTTAGTAAATGGCGTGCAGGCTAAGGCAAGTACCAATGTAAAGGTTGGTGACGAGCTGACGGTTCGTTTCGGGCAAAGAATTGTAACGGTTAGAATTGACAGCATTAAGGAAACATCCAGAAAAGAAGAAGCAGCAGAGATGTATACGACACTAAAAGATGAAAGAATCTCGGTGGAGTCATAACACGGGGGGGCGCCGGCTTGACTGGCGTCCCTAGTTTATGATGTTCTATATTGCCCGCACCCCTCATAAACATGTACAAACAGGTTGTACTTTTGTGATTGTGAGGGGATAAGGATGAGTCAATATTACGAATCCAATTCGACGAAGACTGTCCAAGAGCACGATGTCATCATGAGGGGCAGAAAAACATTAGAGATTACGGGAGTTAAGCAAGTAGAAAGCTTTGATAATGAAGAGTTTTTATTGGAAACAGTGATGGGGTTTTTAGCAATAAAAGGTGAGAATCTGTCGATGAAGAACCTGGATGTAGATAGAGGGATTGTGTCTATTAAAGGGAGAGTATTCGATCTGGTTTATATTGATGAACAACCTGGAGATAAGGCTAAAGGATTCTTTAGCAAGTTGTTCCGATGACTCTCAGCACCCAATTTGTAACCATGCTGGCCATGATCAGCATGGGAGTTTTCTTTGGCACATCTCTTGATACCTATAATCGCTTTTTGCAAAGGAGTAAAAGGAAGGGCTGGCTCGTATTTTTAAATGATGTCCTATTCATGGTGGTTCAAGGACTGCTTGTTTTCTATGCTTTATTTAAAGTAAACCAGGGAGAATTACGGTTTTATATTTTCATAGCGATCCTATGCGGCTTTGCGGCTTATCAAAGTTTATTCAAGCAATGGTATCTAAAATGGCTCGAAAGAATGATAAAATTCTGTATTTCTGTGTATCGTTTTTTTGTAAAGCTTATTAACTTGTTGATTTATAAGCCGATATATATCTTGATCACGACTTTGATCGCCATTATCATCAGTCTTGGAAAAGGATTATTGGCAATTGCAAAGTGGCTGCTCAGGTGTATCGTGATTGTAATTAAAATTGCATTCAAACCAATTCAGTGGATACTTCTGATTATTTGGAAATTAATCCCGAAATCTATTAAAAAAACAGTCGAGAAGTTATATAATAAATTAGCAGGAAAATCAGTATTATTAAAGAATTATTACAGCATATGGAAAAATAAGTGGAAAAAATAAATGATGTAAGGGGGACTCCAGATGCGTGCAACGAAAAAGCAGCCGATCACAAAGCTTCAAACTCAATATGCTGTTAAGCAAGAGGAAGGCATGATCATTGCCGCTAGACGAAAAAGGGTTGTTTTGCGACGGTTAAGCATTTTCCTTGTACTGGCTGCTGTCATCACCTGCATAATGGCTTCAACGATCATATCGCAAAACAAGGCAGAGGCTAAAAAACTAGAAGAAAAGGAACAGATGGTAAAGGAACTGGCCCTTTTGAAAAACGAAGAGTCTTTGTTGAAGGATGAGATTGTAAAACTCAAAGATGATGATTATATTGCCAAGTTGGCTAGAAAAGAATATTTCTTATCTGAAAAGGATGAGATTATTTTTACTCTTCCTGAAAAACGGGACAAGGGAAAAACTACGGATTAAAGGTATTATTGCACTCCTTGATTATATTCTGTATAATATAAGGTAAGTATGATTTTGCATATTTTTAAGGAGGAAGTTTCTTTTTATGTCAATCGAAGTAGGCAGCAAGTTACAAGGAAAGGTAACAGGTATTACTAATTTTGGAGCGTTTGTTGAGCTGCCGGAAGGCTCAACCGGACTTGTTCACATTAGTGAAGTCGCAGACAATTATGTAAAGGACATTAATGATCATTTAAAAGTAGGCGACATGGTTACTGTTAAGGTTATTAATGTGGAAAAGGACGGGAAAATAGGTCTTTCTATTAAAAAGGCAATTGACCGACCTGAAAGACAGGAAAGACCGGATAGACCGGATAGACCGGCGAGACATGACAGAGGGGAACGCGGCGGATACTCTCAGCGTCCACGTCATGGAAAATCAAATGATCACCGTGCTCCTAAGGAAAACTTTGAAAGCAAGATGGCTCGTTTCTTAAAGGACAGTGAAGACCGTTTATCTTCCCTAAAACGTAATACTGAGTCAAAACGCGGTGGAAGAGGCGCTAGAAGAGGGTAACTTGCTGCTGATTTATTCATAACTATAGCAGGGTTTATCGATTATATTCCCTTTGCTGAAGACAGATCCTCCGGAGGATCTGTCTTTTTTTTACGTCAGTCGAGTTACGCAAAGTACAAAAAAGGACCTCTAATCTAAGATTAGAGGTCCTTTTTTGCGTAATTCAAGTGCCCCAGTCCATACGTCGCTG
>CALGSR010000387.1 GCA_937902115.1 uncultured Bacillus sp.
TTTTCGTATTCATCAATATCTATCTTCTTGCGCCCATCAATGAACCATTGTCGGTGTAACGGAATAAGTTTCTTCTTTTTCTTAGAAATAACTCTACGGAAACCATCGGAATCTGACTTATCATATCCCGCTATTGCAATAACCGTCTTCATACATTGTTCCTGATAAGTTAAGATTCCGTAAGTTTCTTTTAAAATGGGAATTAATTCTGGAAATGAATACTCGATCAAATTAGGATTTCTGCGGTTTGCAAGATACTGCGGAATAAACTTCATAGGTCCCGGCCGATAAAGTGCTATAGCAGCAATCCACTCATTCATGTTCTTAGGCTTTAATTCCTTCACGAATTCTGTAAGACCACCACCCTCTAGCTGAAATATACCATCTGTTCTGCCATCTTCTAATAGCTGTAACGGCTCCATATCGGCACATTTATATAGTTCATCAAGATCTACAGTTACGTCGTGATTTTTATAAATCATATCCATAGCATCACGAATAACACCCAGCGTCTTTAGACCGAGGAAGTCCATTTTTAATAACCCGAGTTCTTCCAAGTTGTTTTTATCATACTGCGATACAATTGCCCCGTCATTTGCCCAAACCGGTACATGAGCTGTAACACCTTTTTCGTCGGTAATTAATACGCCTGCAGCATGTGTGCTTGTGTATGTTGGTAAACCTTCTAATCGCATACAAATTTTAAGAAAATGATGTGAATCTTCGTTCGTATCGTATTCTTGGAATAAATCAGGATTTTGTTTTAATGCAGATTCAATTGTAATACCCGGTTCTATCGGGATCATCTTTGCAAACTTATCTTGAACTGAATACGGCAAATCAAGCGCCCTGCCTACTGCACGAATTACAGCACGCGCAGCAAGTGTGCCATAAGTAATAATCTGGCACACGGATTTTCTTCCGTATTTACGGATTACATAGTCAATTACCTCCTGACGTCTGCTATCCTCAAAGTCACTATCCACATCTGGCATGGATATCCTAGAAGGATCAAGAAAACGTTCAAACATCAAATCGTATTTAATAGGATCTATCTTTGTGATCCCTAGCGCATAAAGTAGAATACTTCCAGCTCCGCTACCACGCCCAGGACCAGTTAATATCGGTCTCCATCCTTTCGGACTTTGCTGACCTGGTTTATCGGTGCCCTCAATACAAAAGCGGAAGAAATCCCATACGATAAGAAAGTAATTAACATATCCCATACCGTCTACAACACTAATTTCGTATTCCGTTCTCTCCTTTATTTCCTGTGTAATCTCGGGGTATAGTTTCTTAAGTCCCTCATACACAAGCATTCGAAGATACTCCAAATTAGTACCTTTAAAATTAACCGGCGGATAAAAAGGAGGTAGTTTATTTGTACCAAAATCAATTTGAACGTTACACCGGTTTGCAATTTTAACGGTATTTTCAAGTGCCTCTGGAATATAGCCAAACAACTTCCACATTTCTTCTGGCGTTTTCACGTAAAACTGATCGGAACCATACTTTTTCCGCTTATCACTGTCTACCGTGGTTTTTGCCTGAATAGCCATAAGAATGTCATGTGCTTCGTAGTCGTCGTGAGTTAGATAATGACAATCATTTGTGCATACAAGAGGTATCCCCGTTTCATTATGAATTTTTATCAATTGTTCATTGACTGGTCCCTGTTCCTCTAACCCATGGTCCTGTAACTCCAAAAAGAAATTACCACGACCAAAAATATTGTCATAGATCAAAGCAGTTTCTCTAGCCCGGTCATATTCTTTCTTCAACAAATAACTTTGTACTTCTCCACCAAGGCAAGCGGATAGCGCAATAATCCCTTCATGCCATTGTGACAATTTAGTTTTGTCTGTTCTTGGACGATAATAGAAACCATTGACCGATGCATCGGAAGCAATGCTAATCAAATTTTGATACCCTACATTGTTTTCAGCGAGTAAAACTAAATGATAATTGGCATCGTCCGTGCCATGTTGTTTTAACGTATTAGACCTGGGAGCCACATAAGCCTCTAAACCGATAATAGGTTTTATCCCTTCTCGCTTACAGGCTTTATAAAAATTGATGACGTTAAACATATTCCCGTGGTCAGTTATAGCAACTGCATTCATGCCTTTTTCTTTGATTGCTTTTGCCAAATCATCTTCCTTTAACATGGCGTCCGCTAATGAACCCCTTGTATGTAAATGTAAATGGATAAACTTTTGTTCTTCTTGCATTTTGTCACTTCCTTATATTAAATCCTTAATTCCTGCCACTTTTTCCTCCGTCATTTCGGACTGACAAACCGGACACCGCTTATTCTGTATCAAAGTATCCCTATATTCTTTTAGCTTTGCATTGTACCGGTTCTCTAACAAAAGTATTACGCCGTCACCCTTTATTAGTCTTTCTTTTTCTTGATTAATCCTATATTGCATGGCAGAAGCCTGATTGATTGTAGTCAATGTACTGCGGCACATTTCAAGCCTTTTAATTAACTCATCTACACCTTGCACATTATTTAACAGAGTTTCCTTGGTCGTCTTTTCATCAATTTCTAACTTAAGTTTTTGAAATATTTTCTGTGCCTCAGTAACTTCTCTAACCATATTAATGAGGCTATCTAAGCTTACCATCGTTAACTCCAGTTGATTGATATCTACAGAATCAATAATTTTCTGAGCACTTTCTTTTTCCGCAACAATCTTTAATAAATTAGATTGTAAAGAAGTAATCCTGGTCATCTTGGCGTGCAAAGTAAGCAGGATATCAACGAAAAACTAAAGCGAATTTCTTTTCTCTTCTCAAGATCTCCCAGCTCTTGTTGTATAAAAGAAATTCGCTTTAGTTTTTCGTTGATATCCTGCGATTGCTGCAACCTTATTTTCAAGTTATCCACAGCTATCTCCGCATGAGGAAGATAGCTAAGTTCTTTTAACTTTGTGCCCTTCTCTTTTAATTCCGCCTTTAATTCCTTTTGCTTTGCATTCTTTCTGCGCACTTCCAGATTAATTTGCTGTAGTGCTGCGTCTGCGATGTCGGTCTTTGCCATTTTTCCAATCATCTTCGCTTTCTTGGAAGACGTTTCTCCGAGAAAGAATGGCCCTGCAAGTTGACCAGAAATATTTAAGCAAATCTCATCACCAAACAACTTTACTTTCGGTATTCCGTGAAACGCAACCACAGGTTCTACTGGACCCGTGCCAAAATTAGTGAGGGAAGTAACTTTACCATCTGCCTCGATCAACTCATACATATTTACTTCGTTATCGTTCTCATCATGTCCTCTTGTTCTTCGAATGGCAGTTCCATCACTGAATTGTGTTTCTACATAGCATAATTTCTCCTGGTGCGTAATATAACGATCCCCAGATGGCTCATTATACAAACAGAGCACAATTCCCTTAATAATCGTTGATTTGCCACTATTTGTCGGACCGATGATAGCGGTAAAATGCTCAAACGGAATTTCACTGTGTAAATGAGATTTAAAATTATGCAGAATCACTTTCGTAATCTCTTTCACATAATTCCTCCTTTCTATAACATTGCAATGTAATATCTCTTTCCTTTCGGACTAGTAACAAAATCAAAGACAATCATATCATCACTGTCGCCATTTCTTGGATGACAAAGGCATTTCCCATACATAAAACTATCTACGGTATAGTAATCTCCAAATTCATCCGAACTATATACCTCTTTAAAACTGGATTTTAGCTTATTGTAAAAACTTTCTTCGGTTACCGGCTCATTTTCCGTTATATGATCCCAATCAAAATCATACATTTCATAGGGAGATGTTAGTTCCATATGATTGCCTGCAATACATTCAAAGCTGTCATAACTTTTTAATGATGCCTCTGCCTCTTCCCTGCTCATATTACCAATATCGAATTGAACGAATCCGCCACATTTCTTACATTTTCCTGTCACCATTTTTGACATAGATAACTCTCCTTTCTAAAAACAACTAAAATATACTGCAGCTTAGTGCATCTATTATCTCGTCACACTTTATGTCAGCGTCAAAAAAAGCATACGCCGATATAATACGAATATTTTTGTTCGCTTTAAGCACAAGGTCAGCGTCGTAGGCGAGTTTATAATACTTTAATTTAGCATCGAAATTACATCTTGGGTTAATAATAATTTCGACTTCAGGATTATCAGATTGAATGCCTATCGCAATATAACCACATCTGTACTCTTCCGCACTTGCGAACACACGTTCTAACCGTTCCATTCTACTCATATAACATACCTCCTAGTTTGTAGTAATACCCCGTTCTTTGAGTGCCTCTCTCCAAAAATTCTTTATCTCTTCGGAACAATGTGCCATAGCATCCTCCCAGGTCGGCCATCTGCCATGTTCATCATAAAACTTATACTGATACGTAAGACTCTGCAAATTGTGCGGCATTTTAGGATCATGCTTTATTGCACACATCGAGCAAGTATCTTTTGGCGTCTTACCTAATAATTGAATCCCAAACTCTTCTTTTAAATATCCCATTGATAAAATCTCCCTTCTAATGAACATAATTATAACATAAAATAAAGAACTATGGTGGTAAATTTACCACCATAGTTCTTCCAAAACATATTAAGCTAATTTTCTGCCATATTGATAAATCAAATTACCACCAAATCTCTCCATGCGCTCTCTTGTATCAATGTTATAATCTTGTGCAACTTCGGTTACTGCGGCAACAAATCCATACAAAGTGTTGTCGTATTTCTCGTTTAACCGTTGTTCCACTCTACCGGCAATATTCTTAGATAAGTTCTCTGCCTTAAATTTATCCAGGTAACGCTGGATACTGTCGTTATTTAAACGTTCGTTGGCAGCGGAGTTCACTGCATTCTGAATAAAATTAATGGTATCCGGGGCCTTATCAATCATTTCGATAAACTCTGACATAAACTCCGATGTACCAACGCCAATATGCCTCTTTGAATAGAACATTCCTCTTCCGCCACCCATAATCATACCATTGCTGCAAATATGGTCAAAGATGATAACGTTGATATTTAAAGAACTCCGTCCTACCCGGGAATTATTAATATCAAACCCAAAACTTAATGGACGCCCTTTAATTTCAACTTTACTCCTGGAGACAACACGTATTTTCATGTATTCTGGACTGATAGAATAATTCTTTATCACGTAGTTTTGATACGGTCCAAGAATATCCTCTGTAATTCCAAGTACTTCGCGGTCGTCAAATACAGTGTATTTATTCGAAAGTACTCCATGAATACGATTATCCGTTGTGCGGACTAAGATTTCTTTTTCCTGATTCTTCTGTTTATTAATCCAGAAATTAAGTGTATTCTTGGCTTCCTCCAATTCTTCTGCCAATAAACATTTTCGTATGTATGCCGCAGGAATATCTAATTGTGTTCACAAACCAGATAAACCATGATCGCTAAAAGTAAGCCCATTACTAAGTTTAGTACTGATGCTCAAATCCGTAAGCCGCAAATTTGAATCTACGTCTGTATAAATATTACCCCAAGTCATCATATAATCTTTGCTACGATCATTAATCCTATTTGCGCTGTCCTTTATACTATTAAAGTTACCAATCCTCTCAACCGTATTGTCGGAAGGAAAATATAAAAGTCTGCTGTTTCCGCTATTTTCTCCCAAATATTTTGCAATCACATTGCTCTTGTTAATTTCCCTTGCGTT
>CALGSR010000388.1 GCA_937902115.1 uncultured Bacillus sp.
CATTTGATCTAGAGCCTGCTGTACACCAGGAACTACTAAATTATTTGAATTTGGCATGTGATTTTCACCTCCTTGTGAGTATAGATTGTGTAAAATCACATACCTTCATACAACAACTTCAATGGTAATTGTTCACAAAAAATTAACATAAAAATGGAATCTTAATGTTTATTTTACATTTTTTTAAAAAAGCTCTTCAAACTCATTCACCAGTTTTGTTTCCGGTTTAATGAGGATGGTCTCTGTTTGTTCTACGGCCTTTTGAATGTATGGTTCAAAATCAAAAAAGCTCTCATAACGCATCACTTTTTCCCGCTTTGGTTTTGTTTTCGGTGATGCCGGAACAAAAATTGTGCAACAATCCTCAAATGGACGGTTGGATATTTCAAACGTATCAATTTCCTCTGCCATTTTAATGATATCGGGCTTATCCATCGTAATCAGCGGACGTAAAATAGGTGTATTCGTCACTTCATTAATGGCATACATACTTTCGATTGTTTGACTAGCGACCTGTCCTAGGCTTTCACCGGTTATAATGGCCAATGCCTCCTGCCTTTCTCTGAGAACATCCGTAATTCTGAGCATCATCCGTCTTGTTGCAGTCATTGTGTAATTCTCCGGTATCTGCTTATGAATTAATTGTTGGATTTCAGTAAAAGGCACAATATGAAGGCGGAAATGGCCATTTCTTTCGGATAATTTACTGCCTAAATCCAATACCTTTTGTTTTGCCCGTTCACTTGTAAATGGAGGACTAAAAAAGTGAACACCTTCCACATCCAATCCCCTTTTCATTGAGAGATAGCCAGCGACTGGACTGTCGATCCCTCCGGACAGCATTAGCATTGCTTTTCCACTTGAACCGGCCGGCAGACCTCCTGCACCATATATCGTTTCGCAGGAGATATAAGCTGCCTCTGTACGAATTTCAATTTGCAGATTAATATCCGGTTTTTTTACATCCACCTTTACATTTGAGACATTTTGTAAAATGTGACCACCTAATGTATGATTTATGGCATTCGTATCTATAAAATAGGTTTTATCAGCACGTTTTGTCGTAATTTTAAAGGTATTTCCTTCCTCGTATACCTGCTTGAAAAGCTTTAACGCAACGTCTTTTATTTCCTCTATCTCTTTTCCCGTTTTAATCACCGGACTGAAGGACTGGATTCCAAAAACTCCTTTGAGACGGTCAACCATCTCTCGGCCGTTTTCTCCGTTTAAAAGAATATACATTCTGTCCCTTGTACTTTTTATTTTAATATTAGGAAAATCATGTAAAGCATAACGGATACTTCTACCTAGTTTTTCAACAAAAGCATTTCTATTTCTGCCTTTCGTTGACATCTCTCCATAGCGAATCAATATTCGATCATAATTCATCTTATTTCATAACCTTTCTTAATGCTTCCACTGTTTCTTGAACAGCTTTAATCACTTTTTCTACTTCTTCTACCGAATTGTCATAGGACAAGCTTAAGCGAATCGCACTGCCGGCAATACGATCTGAAACCCCCATGGCAATCAGGGTACTGCTCACTGTTTTCTGTTTTGAAGAACATGCTGAGGTCGTTGAAATATAGATATCTTTTTCCTCCAGCGCATGAACAACTACTTCTGATTTCATTCCAGGAAGCGAAATATTTAATATATGGGGAGCTGTATTCACTTTCGGGGTATTCACTACTACTCCATCTATTTTCTCCAAGCCGGTTCTTAAAGCCTTAGTAATCATCGATAAGTGTTCACTTTTATCCGCTTGTTTTTCCATAATTAAACGCAGCGCTTTTGCCATGCTCACTGCTCCTGCAACATTTTCTGTACCGCTTCGCAGTTTTCCTTCCTGATTTCCTCCGCTTAATAACGGCTCAAGTTGGACCCCTTCCCTAATATACAAGATTCCCATTCCCTTTAAGCCATGAATCTTATGAGCAGAAATAGTGCAAAGATCAACATGACATTGATTCAGATGCAGCGGAACCTTCCCCATTCCCTGCACATGGTCGACATGAAATAATATTTGCGGGTGCTCTTTCAGCAGCTCACCTATCTCTTGAATCGGCTGAATCGTTCCTACCTCATTATTTACATGCATCACAGATACCAGAATCGTATCCGGACGTAACGCCTGCTGAATGTCCGTTACATTGACCCTGCCATTCGAATCAACCGGTATATAGGTTACGTCAAAACCGATGGCTTCTAATTGTTTAAAGGGCTCCGTTACAGACGGATGTTCTATTTCCGTTGTGATTAAATGCTTTCCCCTTTTTTTATAAAATAATGCAGCGCCTTTAACTGCTAAATTATTCCCTTCTGTACCGCCTGAAGTAAAGACAATTTCATTGTTTTTAACAGCTAGAAGTTTTGCAGCTTGAACTCTTGCCTGATTTAATAATCTTTCTGCCTGACCGCCAAAGCCATGCAGCGAAGATGGATTCGCAAAATAAGCGGCAGATACCTTTACAAACGAATCAATAACCTCTGGGAACGGTTTAGTCGTCGCACTGTTATCGAAATAAATCATTCTTTTCCCCTGCCTTTAACTCCATTACTCACTAAAACAAAATGTTACCACAATCACGACCTTTTGAAAAACAACCAAAAAACAAGTTTCAGGATCCCGCTACTGCAAAAAAAGAGCAAAAAGAGGATGACATCATGCAGGAACGGAAACCGCGAAACAAACTGAACCCTGTTCATATTTCGCGGGAGCCCGGTTCCTTACATACGTCAACCTCTTTTGGACGATTCCATTATTGTAGTACTTCTATTTTCTCTAGAGCGCCCGGTTCAATCTCTTCAATGGATGCAGAAGCCTGTTCCAGCGCTTCCTTATAGTTGAAGTTGCGGAAGGACTTTTCAGCTTCATCCAAACCCTTATTTACCGAAGGATATCGGCTGCGGTACCGGTTTCCATACTGAATAACCTTCTCAACCAGATAAGCCGTTTCAATTACTTCATCGGTCATTTTCACCACTTTTTCAACAGTAAGGAGTGCAATCTCTAAGTATTGCAGCACAACTGGAATATTCAATGGTTTCTCTTCCAGCTTAGTTATGACATTTTGAATGCTTTCCTGGGCATCGTCAATTAAATCCTTATACTCACGTGGAACACCGGGTATATTGCTGTTTGAAATGATTCGGATTGATTCCGTTATATTGATATTGAGTTCTTTTACTTTTTCTCTTGCCGATAACTCATCTTTTCTAAGCGCATGCAATTTATCTGATAATAAAGCCTGTTCTTCCACAATGAAATTGATGGCATCTTTCACTTCCACAAGCTCATCACTTAGATGACTAAACGCCGCCATATTTCCGTTCACTTTATGCTCAAGCAGCTCGAAACGCCTGAACAAGTCATCAATTCGTTTTTCCATGATTTCAGCAGCTTGAATATCAACTTCTTCAAGCTGATAGCTTTGTTGAATTTGCACCATTTCCTTTTTCAAGTTATGATTATCCGCTCTTGCCGCACGAAGCATGGATAGAATCTCTCTATCTGTTTGTCCAATCTTTTGCTTAGCGATGACCTCATTTTCAAGTGAATCGTATATTTCATCAATGGTTTCTTTCCAACCATTAATTTGCTCTGGAACACCGTCCAAATCCGCAGTCTCTACACGGTTTAAACAAATCTTCAATTCGCTGGAGATTTTCTCGGTCTTTTCTTCTGCTTGTACATGATCAAGAATATACCCTTGAGTGAGCATTTCCTTATAGCCTTCCTGTAATTCAGACAATTGGAAAGGAACCGTTGAATGGCACTCAGCGAGCAGATCAGGAATTAAATCTAAATCCCTTTCTATTTTTTCCAAGAGTTCCCTGATTGACAACACGATTTCACGGGCATCTAAATAATTTCCTTCTGCTGTTTTTTCATTGAATTGGGTAAATTTCCCGGTCACTTCATCCAATCTTTGTTCTAGGAATTCTTCTGATTTTCCAAAGGAATGCCGGTGAGCGAGAAGCATTTTCTTGCTTTCACGGTAAATTTCCTTTAACTCCTCCATTTCAGCGCGGTTTTTTTCCTCACTGCCGACAAGTTCATGTAATTCGCTTAGGATCGTGTTGATTTTTTCATCTGTTTCCGTTAAGACCTCTTCGATCTCTTGCTGTACTTTCTTTGCCTTTTTAAAGCGGTGCTTATCAATAAATTCCTCAGCATCAAACAAAAGTTCTTCTAAATCCGGCAGTTTTTCTGTAATGATCACATCCCAATCGCTGCGCCATTTTTCAAAACGCTCTTCTGTTTGACCATTCATATTCAATTGCTTCACTTTTTGCATTTCTTCTATTACAGGTCGAGAATTAATCTCGAATTTCCACTTTTCTAGTCGATCAGATTCTTTATAGTATTTTTTCTTCATAAAATACCCGGTAAGGAATATACCAAAAAAAAGTGATATTCCTCCAATGATGTATTCCATTGTAAGCCCCCTGTTCTTTAACGAGCCATTCAGTTGTTTTATATTATAAAATAGATTGAGTGTGTGAGTGAATATTTCTAAGTGTAAGTTAATCTCCCTTCATCGCTAGTTACGATTGGACCGAGGTGTTATAGCACAGATGTTAAGTATTTTAGCAAAAGAAGGATTAATATTTTTTTCAATGCTTTTATGATACCATGTAAACGATGATTTTTGACTAATAAATTCGTATTTTTATAGAATTAATCTAATATTCCCTTTCACAATATTTAAAATATAGGCTTTGTTATATTTAGGGTATTGATCTCTGTTTTTTATTTTTTTACATTTGGGGGTTTATTTATGAAAAGAGATGGACATGTTCATACATCATTTTGTCCACACGGTACTAAAGATACTTTAGAGGAATACATTGAAAAGGCTCTTGTATTGGGGATCGAGGAAATTTCCTTTACTGAGCACGCACCTTTGCCGAAAGGGTTTGTTGACCCTACTCCTGAAAAGGACAGTGCGATGGATAAAGGTAAATTAGATGATTACTTTTCTGAAATTGAACGGGTTAAAAACTTGTATCAGGGCAGGATTCTGATCCATTCAGGGCTTGAGGTTGATTATATCGAAGGCTACGAAAGAGAAACGAAGGAATTTCTCGATGAAATAGGCTCGAGGCTGGATGATGCCATTTTATCCGTCCATTTCTTAAAGCATGATGACCGTTATCATTGTCTTGATTACAGCCCGCAATATTTTGCCGAAATGGTTGAGCAATTTGGCTCTATAGATGCGATTTATCAAAAGTATTACGAAACAGTACGCCTGTCTATTTTATCTGATTTAGGACGCTATAAGCCGAAAAGAATTGGGCATCTGACACTGGTCCATAAATTTCAGCAGCGCTTCCCGTTTCATGGGGATGAAAAGAAAGCCATTCTTGAGCTTTTGGAGAGTATCAGTGAACGAGGCCTTGAGGTTGATTATAACGGGGCAGGAACAGCCAAACCATTATGCCGTGAACCTTATCCACCCGGTTGGGTCATTGAACGAGCAAAGGAAAAACAAATCCCGCTGATTTATGGTTCTGATGCCCACCAAGTAAAGGAACTTGGACAAGGATACAGCCAGCTGCTTCTGTAAGAAATGGCTCGTTTCAAATAAAAAGGAATCAACGCTCTATTCATGTCTGTTCACTAAAATAGGAACGATTATAATAGAGCGTATCTTTTCTGGCTGGATATTTTCACGGAGAGCGCGCTCTCCATCCAGTGATACAGTTCCGCCAGATATTTATTGTAAAAATATTTTTCATGAGGAAAAATATGAAGAACCTCAGAAATATAGTGACTGTTGATAAATGGCATCGATAGTAAACCTTTTAATTGAATAATAAAATACTGGCTGTTTACTTTCTCATACTCCTGTTTAGCCACACCGTACTCCAATATTTTTGTTAAATAAAATCTCTCCTTTGCTAAGTAAGTAGACATTATTTCACGAACCATTTGGGAATCCAGTGAGATTTCCCGTAACACAAATCTCGCTAACGGAATATTCCCACAATGGAACGCAAGGAGATTTTTTATAATATTTTTCATACACAGCCGGGAGCCCTTTTCCAGTTCACCTATTCCTTTCTCAATCTCCGCTATGTACTGTTCAAAATAAATGGTAAAGCAATATTCCAGAAGACCGTTTTTATTTTGAAAATAATAAGAGATGTTCGCGATATTTACTTTTGCCTTTTTTGCAATATCCCGAATCGTTGTTCCATTAAAACCGTTCGTATTAAATAAGATAATCGCTGCTGCCGCAATTTCATCCTTTACGTTTTTTTTCATGCATCTTCCTCCTTTTTTTCAAAACGCCGGTATCTTTCTTCAATTCTCCCTTTATTCTGATTATCCTTTGAAAATTCCTCGACATAAAAAAACGATTCTTTCCCTTTCGTCAATCCTTGCACAGAAGTACTTGTCATTAGTAAATGAATGATTTCCTTAACAGTCGAATCCTATCTATTAGCGGCGAAATAAAAAATTGGACTATGCCATTAAAAAACCCATCTATGCAAAATCTGGTGTTTAACAGATTCTGTATAGATGGGTTTTTCAAGCTTTATTCCTTTTCCTGGACAACAACTTTATTCTTCCCTGTTTCCTTTGCTTCATATAGCGCCTTATCCGCCCGTTTAAATAGGGAAAGATAAGTATCACTTCTGCTATGATCCCAGTAGGATAGACCACAAGATACAGTGATAGTCGGCTGTGAGGTTTCTCTAACCCTCGTTACAAGCCGTTCCGCTACCTGTCTGCCGGCTTCCAGCGAAACACGCGGTAGATAAACGGCCAGCTCCTCTCCTCCCCATCTAGCCCCAATATCCGCCTCCCGAATATTCGAACGGATAATATCCGCCACTTGAATGATAACCTCGTCTCCGACCTGATGACCGTATGTATCATTTACTTTTTTAAAATTATCAATATCGATAATGATAAACGTCCCGCTGCCATCCACTTGCATAGAGTCCTTGATTTTATCATCAAGATAATTTCTTGAGTAAAGCTTTGTCAAATAGTCTGTGACAACCATCTTTTCCAGTTCTTCCCGCAATATCGTATTCGTAAAAGCCAATGTAGAATGTTGTATTAATGAAACATACAGTTTAAACGTATCAAAAGAGAAGAAATAGGGCTCTCGGTGCAGAGCAAGAGCATATCCCTTCAATCCCCCCGAATCCTTCATCGGAACAACCATTGCTGATTGATAATTAACCGCTTCTTTCCAGCAGGGCATTGCTAAATCACTAATAAATAATGCCTCATGTTCTTCCATTACTCTTTTTTTAAAATAATCAAGATACTTTTGAGATTCTTTTGTAAAAAAGAACGCTGTACTTCCCTGCTGGACAATCGGTTTCTTATCCCCATAAGAAAACAAGATAAATGCAGTTTCCTCTGCTGAAAAAGATGTAAGAATCTGTTTTGTCATATACTTCATCGTGTCTGCAAGGCGAAGGTTCGTATTTAAATAGCGGCTCGTCTCATTAATAAGTTGCAAATCTGATATTAGCTGTTTTGAATGCTGGTATAATTGGGCATTCTCGATTGCACCGCCAGCCGTGGTGGCAAGCAAAGAAATAAATTCCACTTCATCTTTAGGAAATACAAGAGTATTTGGTGCAATCACCTGAAGTACCCCATATACCCCCTGTTTTCCTTTTAGCGGTGCATAAAGGATCGACCTTCTTTCCTGTACTGATTCCTCAAAAGCAATCGTTCCAGAAACATATGACTGCATTAATGAAGCATTTTCACAGTTGTAGTCTAGGCTTTTTATGGGCAGCCCTTCATATCCTTTATGATCTTGAGAGAGATAGAGAAAATAGGAGAAGGTCGGATAAGCATCCTTTAAAGCAAGAATAATTTCCTCTAAAACGGATTCCTTATTCATCGAACAGTGGAATTTCTCCGTAACACGGTAAAGCTGTTTATATCTATTTTCTTCTGTAATCATTTTGTTGGGTTCTTCTTCCTTTTTCACGTTATCACCACCTGAAAATAAGGTTCTACGGTAAAGATCTCATTGAGCCTGTTTGTCTCACTTTCATATCAGGACCTTATGATATAATTACATTATACCTATTTCTATTTTTATAGGTATAAATCACCACTATTGTACCACGCATTACAATCCAATTCACACTCAAAATCTATAACATCAATAATAACCTTGACATTCTTTCATAAAAAGGAATATAATATTCTTTGTGTAAAATATCGCAGCTTATGTGAATGCTTTTTTGGTTTCATTTTGTTCCTCGTCGTGCAAAAGGTATTATCTTTAATAAAGTTGTAAGTCATTATAACTTCCGCAAATCGACGATGATGGTGTATTGTGTAACCCTCAGCTGCCAGGGCGAAGGTACATGAAAACAAAATGTCCATAAAAGGAAATCGCATCTGTTTTTATTTTACCAAAATAAAAACATAGAGGAGGAGTCAATTAATGGCTCGTTATACAGGTCCAAGTTGGAAATTATCCCGTCGTTTAGGAATCTCTTTAAGCGGCACAGGCAAAGAATTAGAAAAGCGTCCATATGCTCCAGGGCAACATGGTCCAAACCAACGTAAAAAACTTTCAGAATATGGATTACAATTACAAGAAAAACAAAAGCTTCGCCATATGTACGGTGTAACTGAACGCCAATTCCGTAACCTGTTTGATAGAGCAGGAAAAATGGCAGGTGTTCATGGTGAAAACTTCATGGTTCTTTTAGAAGCACGTTTAGATAATCTTGTATACCGTTTAGGTTTAGCGCGCACTCGCCGCCAAGCTCGTCAGCTTGTTAACCACGGCCATATTCTAGTAGATGGCAAACGCGTTGATATTCCTTCATACCGTCTTTCAGTTGGTCAAACAATCGGCGTTCGTGAAAAATCACGCAACCTTGATATCATTAAAGAATCAATTGAAGTGAACAATTATGTTCCTGATTATGTAACTTTTGATGCAGACAAATTAGAAGGAACATTCACTCGCTTACCGGAACGCTCTGAGCTTCCAGCTGAAATTAACGAATCATTCATCGTTGAGTTCTACTCTCGTTAATATTAGCATTATGCATTTTCATGCTAATAAGACCCTTGAAATGTTGTCAAATCAACGTTTCAGGGGTTTTTTCTATTTTATTTATTTTGCAAAATAAGGCAAGATAATGCACTAATTTGGGGCCAAAAAAATAATAGCATGGGTGAAGGTATGGAAAGAAAAACACTGCTGGCATGGAATAAAAAAGAAAATGATATAAATGGGATATGGAATGTTAAGATTCACCGTGGTAATTTAAGAGGCAAAAAAATTAAGCATTGGGATCGTCCCAATGCTTTTTATTTACATTTTTGATGTAGCCCTAATTCAACAACCCAATAATAACTTTGAGGGGTCTGTGAAAAAAACATTATAGGATTCTTAACTAATAGTAAGTTCTTCTTCAACTATTCCCTCTAAACTTTCTTGAATATCTTCCATTTTCTCTTGCATATTTTTTGAAAGAATATCTAAAATCTCTTCGTTTGAAAGTTCTTCAAAATTTTGCTCACTTCTAAGAAAATCTGAACATACATCGATAAAGACATTTGCAATTTTTTCGGTAACCCTCCTATTAAAGCTTCCCATTATTAACCCAACAACAGATGACAATATAATATTGCTTTTACTTATATTTTTACTCAATAATTTTGTAATAAAGGCTATTACTTTTGGTCCGTATTTTTCACTTCCATATTTAACAGCAGCCTTTCCAACTGTTTTACTTCCTTCAAATAATATAAAAGGTAGCAATATAGATTTTAAAAGAGGCTTTGCCTCCTTCGAGAACTTTATGAAATTTTTAGAAACAGGGATTCCCATTACAGTCATTATATCCTTCGCTATATAAAGATACACAGCTCCCTTACCTAGTACATCTAATCCAATCGGAAATGTATCTGCAAGATGTGCTAAATTTTTATAATTAAAAGGGCCTTTTGAGTCTAACCGTTCTTTGAGTAGCTCTTTTGCAGACTTTATTTTTTCTTCAATCTTAATTTTTTGGGCAGCTGTAAATGCTCTTACTGTAGCAGCTGGAAGTATATTCATTGTTTCACTAATTAAATTTTTTAATCCATGTGGGGGTATAATTAGATTTCCGTATAACTTTCTTTCTTCAGCTAGTACCCGACATATTTTTACTTCTGGACATTCTCTTTCAATTATTTTCTGGAACGTCTCATCAGTATCAAGTGTTTGTGTCAGTACAACGATTACAGGCATGTAATTTGAGAAATCCCTTATCCACCCTAATTCTACATCTTCGATTCTTCTACTTTCATTTGAGATACAATACCACATCACATGCATATGCTCTTCAACATTCGAAGATTCTGCACGTTTACTAATTTCTTCAATAATACTATTTCGGGATTTTTCCCTTTCTTGAGGATCTAGTTCCAATCCCTTTGTATCAAATAGGTTTACCTTCACCCGCCTCAGCAATTTTAGAACCAAATATAGCATTGATTAATGTGCTTTTTCCTACTCCCGTTTTCCCTGAAAGAACTATATTTGGTTTAATAAAATTCTTATCAAAGTTCTCATTAAACTTATTGAATTCTTCCTTCATCTCAGAAAAAATAATGGTTTAGACCGTGCGATAGAAAAGATAGGTATAAAAAGAATCACGCAACATGGGTTACGATATACTCATGCAACAATTCTTCTAAACGATAAGGAAAATAGAGCAACGGTTGAAGATGTGGCTGCAAGACTTGAGGACACCCCACAGGAAATTCATAAAACTTATCATCATATTTTAAAAGAGAGCAAAATAGACGGCTTCTTTATTTACAGAGTTAGTACGTTCTGCCGTAAATTAGTCACTACTCTATAACACGATTACCAAAAATGGTCTTCCAACGAAAAAGGATTTTAAGAGATCAAAAAAGTCTAATTCCTCCACATTTTTACCGAGGAATTAGACTAATGATCTTCAACAATTGCGCCCTATTATTGAATAATCAATATAACTTCAATTAGCTGATATTTAGGAATAAAAGTACATTTCATCGTCTGCCTATTTAAACAAATTGAAAAGATTCACACCAATTCATATAATTCATTATTTACTTCAATTTTTCTCCCTTTTCCGTCTGGGAAACATATTGGTGTACCGAATTGACCGTCAATACCGATGCGACATTTTAGTCCGTAAATGCGTTCGATATTTTCGGCCGTTATTATTTTTTCAGGAGCGCCTTGAATGAAAATTTTTTGATCTTTTATAGCTACGAGGTGATCCGCATAACGACATGCTAAATTAATATCGTGCAAAACCATGACAATTGTTCTGTTCTCTTCTCTATTCAAATCATACAACAGGTCTAAAATTTCAATTTGGTGCGTTAAGTCTAAATACGTTGTTGGTTCATCTAATAAAATGGTATCGGTATTTTGAGCAAGATTAAGGGCAATCCAAGCTCGTTGACGCTGCCCGCCAGATAATTCGTGGACTTGTCTATCTTGCAATTCTTTCATGTTTGTTACTGTTAAAGCATGATTAACAGCTATTTCATCTTCATTTGTCCATTGCTTAAATGTACTTTGATATGGATATCGACCTTGTTTCACTAACTGTTCCACTGTTACGCCTTCCGGGGCGGTGGGTGACTGTGGTAAGATGGCTAACTTTTTGGCGACTTCTTTTGATTTCATTTTCAAAATGTCTCGGTCATCAAGAAATACGCTACCCATTTGTGGTTTTAGTAAACGGGCAATTGCGTGTAACAAAGTCGATTTCCCACATCCATTTCGACCGATGAAGACGGTGATTTTCCCTTTAGGGATTGCTAAATTTAATGAATCAATTATTGTCGTTTCACCGTATGCTAATGTTATCTCTTTAACATTTATTTTTATCTCGCTCATTGCATTAACCCCTCTCTTTTATCTGTTTACTTTTAATTGGGCAATTTCCACAATAACCGATTCCTTCAACATCTTCTTCTAATTTACAGTACATGCAGCACGTTTTCCGATATGGATTTGATCTAAGCTCTTCTCCTATTCTTAAATAATGTTTAATCGGATTTTCTTTTAAATTAAACAAATTTCCACTCGCATTTTTTAAGAAATTGAAGTCACTGTTTAACCGTTCAATTTTAATCTGGTCCAATTCTTTTGCTAGTATTTTCCGATAAATAGAGTTAATTCGAATGGCTACGTTTTCCCACAATATTGATGAAGGAACGCGGGATGTTTTTTTCAGTATGTTTAGAACTGGCGTAATATGAGACGAAAAAAGGTCACGTAACACATTTTCACGCCATTGTTCTCTTTCCACACCCTTTACTTCCTGCCATTTGCACATACCTGCTTGAATACATAATTTACGTTCTTTAGTTAATGCGCATGCTTTTACTGGCAAATTAAGGACACAGTTGAATTCGGCCATACTATATAAAGTGGACGACACGACGAGATAGGCATATCTTTTCGAAAGCATTGAAGCCGCGACTGATAAATTCGGCGCTTTTATCTCTATCATTTGCTTTTGTAAAAACGATAAACATTTTTCCTCATTTAACAAATCTGTTATCTCAATTTCCTTAAGCCTTTCGTGTTCTAAATGTATATCGAAAGTTTTCAGTTCGTTCATAACAATGCTGCTCATTTTTACCATCCTTAAAATGAATTTCGATTTTTAATCAATAAATAAATGAAGAATGGTGCACCGATACCGGATGTAAAGACACCTACTGGAATATCTAACGGTTGGAAAGCAATGCGTGCTATCCAGTCTGCAAGTACAACTAATATAGCACCGATACCAGCTGTTGTAATGAATAGGAGTGACGTATGATGATGCACAATTCTTCTTGAAATATGCGGTGTCAGCAAGCCAATAAAGCCTATTCCTCCAGCTACCGAAACTGATAATCCACAAAGCAATGCACTAAAGAACAAAAATAATATTCTAAATCTCTTCAAATTTAACCCTAACTGTTCGGCCACTGAATCTCCGTATCCGTACAATTCAAACTTCCGCTTCGACCACATAATAATGAAAAATAAGATAATAAATGACACAAGTATTGATATTGTTTGCAACCAATTGACGCCATATAAACTTCCTGTCAGCCATAAATATGCCTGTTCAGATGAAAACGAAGCCGAGGTCACGAGAATATACATAACGACCGCATTCGCAAGTGTTGCTAAACCGATGCCAATTAACACTATTCGATTTGCGGTAATCGCCGGATGCAGCGAGAAAAGATAAATAATGAAGAACGTACTAATTGCACCAATAACAGCAAAGATTGGCGTCCATTGAACACCCATAGTATTACTAAAGTAAGTTAAAAATAAAACTGCACTTACAGAAGCACCGCCTGTAACACCAATAACGTCAGGTGAAGCAAGCGGATTTCGAATGATCCCTTGCACAATTAAACCAGCTACAGCAAGTGATGCTCCGACAATCATTCCCGACAATACACGAGGCATCCTTAATTCCCCTAGTGCAAATTCATTCTCAATCGGCGCTAAATGAAATGTATAATTAATCACCTCATGGAGTGGTATAATGTCGCCACCAACCATCAACCCTAATAACATGACTAATAACAAACTAACCAATACTGCTATCGTTTTATAAACATCTTTCTTTATCATAAAAAATGATAATTTCTCATTTTTCGACCGAACGATCCATCGATTTGCCACGCTCACGCCCTCCTTTAAAAGCGATATAAATAAAGAACGGCGCTCCGATAAATGCTGTAATAACACCTAAAGGAATTTCCGCAGGCGGATTAATCAACCGCGTACTAATATCTGCAGCCAGTAAAAAGATACTTCCTAATACAATAGAATAAGGTGTCAACCAAACATGACTGTTTCCAACAAGTGATTTAGCTAAATGTGGAATAATCAAACCGACAAACGCAACGTTACCGATGACCGCTAGTGAACCACCCGCAAGCACAACCATTAACACAAGCAGCGTCAATTTCGTTAGCATAACATTTTGCCCTAACCCTTTGGCAATGCTTTCACCAGACGCATAAACATTCATAGACCGACCTAAAAAACACGTTGTAATAAGCGAAATAAGTAAGAACGGCAAAACAGCTAAAATCATGTCTAGAGTCCGGCCACTAATCGTCCCTGCCATCCAAAACAAAACGTCATTCATCCCTTTTTGATTCATTAACAAAATGATTTGCGTAAATGAGACAAACATCGCATTAACGGCAATCCCAGCTAAAATAATTTTCACAGAAGTCGAACCTGAATAACTTAAAGAACCAAGCAAATAAACTAAAATAGCTGCCACTAGCGCTCCTAAAAAAGCGAAGTAAACAATAATGTTTAAATCTGACACTTTGAATAAAACAACAAAGACAACAATAAAGAAAATCGAACCGGAGTTAATCCCTAACACACTAGGAGAACCTAAAGGATTGCGCGTTAACAACTGACTAATGACGCCAGCAACAGCCAGCGAAGCTCCAGTAACGACCGCAATCACCATACGCGGGAAACGTTCTTTCCAAATAATGATATGCGTTAAATCTTGTGCATTAAACGACGTTACCATGCTGTAAATATCAGCCAAAGTATAATGCGTAATACCAAACATCAAACTCGATAACATACAAACGAATAATAAAACTATTAACAAAAATAAGCCAAACATTTTCCCCTTACCTTGCTTTACGAGTTGTAGCATTTAATCACCATTCATATTTTTGACTTCGTCCTATATTAAAGAAAACCTGCTTCAATGATGAATATGGACTATTCATTTCTCAGCAGGTTCACTATTGTCATAAGCTCATCGCTTATTTTCCAATCCATAAATTTCATATAAACTATCAAGCATTAAATTTGCTGATTTATAACCTGCACCTGCACTCCAGTATACTTCATCAACTTGGAAAACCTTATCGTTTTTCACAGCATCAAGCTCTTGCCAAAGCGGATGATTTGTCCACTCTTCATAGTTTTTCTCAACTAGTTCAGAATCTTTAGAGGCATTGAAGTTGAAGAACGTATCAGCGTTCAAAGTTGGAATGCGTTCCTTAGAAGTAATCTTTTCTCCCCAATCTTCACCCTCAGTACCTGCAGGGCGTTCAAGTCTTTCAAACCCTAACTCTTTCAAAATCGATCCTGCATAACTATTGTAATAAACACGCATATGATCCGAGCGGAAGTTTGTAATAGCCGCTTTAATCGGTAATTCGTCACCCATTTGTGATTTGAAATCTTCTATGCGGCCATCCCATTCAGCTAATAATTCAGCTTTTTTATCTTGTTTATTTAATGCATCAGCCATTAAATTCAACGTATCTTTCCATTCATAAACAGTATCGTCCATAACCGTTGGAGCGATTTTAGATAATTGCGGATAAATTTTCTCATGACGATATATAGAAGCAATGATTAAATCTGGCTTCAATTTAGAAATCTCTTCTAAATTAGGCTGCAACTCTTGCCCAAGAATTATTGCACCTTCTAAATCAGATTTTAAATATTCATAAATCGGTTGTTGGTCCCAAGACTCAACGATACCAACAGGCTTCACACCAAGCGCCACAGCTGTATCATTCGCACCTTGATATAACGTTACGATTCTTTTAGGCGTGCCTTTAATCATTGTCTCTCCCCCAGCATGCTTAACCACACGTTCCTCTTGAGATGAAGGTGTCTCCTTCTCCTTACCTGTCGTTGTCGTTTCCTTGCTGCCACACCCTGCTACATATAGCATCAGTGCCATAACACATAACATGATTGAAAGTAACTTCTTATTGCAAAACATATGTACACCCCTTCTACTTTTATAAATGATAATGATAATCATTTTCTCTTATATATTACCATTATTTACGAAAATGTGAAGATTTTTTTTAATCTTCTTAAATTTGAATTATTACCCATCCGTTTCCTCAACAATATGGCCCTGAAAATGCAAAACGAGCGCCAATTCATCAAGAATGGCGCCCGAGTACAAAAAACTTGATTTCAAGATAATGTTCCTCGGTATTTGTCCCAGTAGTGAATAATTAGGTTACAGTTTCCTTTTCAATAAATTTATTATGTAGTACATGAGTGAAATCAAAAATGATAGAAGTATAACAATTATTGTACCGAATGTATAAATCGCTGTTTCGGCATAATCACCTCCATCAAACACACCAGCCAATATAAAATAGAAAATTATACTAACCATTAAAGTTAAGAAAAATATACTAATATACTTCGACATCTTATCCCCTCCTACAACCCAACTTTATCACAATAATCCGTTTCCTAACTCAACTATTTCTGCCCTTTAACAACATAAATAAAGAGAAAATGGACTGCTGAAAACAGTCCAAGTTATTGCTTTTTCGCGCCCGATAACGGAATAAAATTATTTAACCTCTAAAACAAATGCATAGAACGCA
>CALGSR010000389.1 GCA_937902115.1 uncultured Bacillus sp.
CAGTGGAACCCAATTCCTAGAAATTAATCTTATTTCTGCCCGCCAAATAAAACATAGGTCGTCATCATAACCCCTACGATAAGGACAGCAATCCAGTAATCAATTCCTAATAACAACTGGATAAGAGCACCCGCTCCAACTAATTGAGCAATCATGTAAAAAATTACAATCGTTATCGTACTTAATGCCGCTACCCCGCGTACCTTTTTTGCATCAAAACGCGCATTGATCATATCGGCGATTGTATAGCGGCCAAGGTTACGCAGCGGCTCGGCAACAATATATAAAACAACAAGATAAGCGACTAAGTATCCGATGGAAAAGAAAAATCCATCAAAACCATTTAAGGCAATCGCACCGGCAATCCCTAAAAATGAAGCTGCTGACAAATAGTCTCCGGCAATAGCCAGTCCATTCTGCCATCCCGTTAAACCACCACCGGCAGTGTAAAATTCACTTGCCGTTTTCGTCCTTTTCGCAGCCCAATATGTAATGACGAGTGTCATTCCTACAATTACAATAAATAAAACAAACGCTACCATACTCATCGATTTTGTTCTCCTTGCTTTTCAATAATTTCATCCGCCATTGCATCATATTTTGCTGCTTTTCGTACATAAATCATGCACATTGTCCAAGTCATGATAAATAATCCCATCGAATAAACCCATGTCCAAGAGATGGATCCAATTGCTGGCTTATTTAATATCGTGGTGTAAGAAGTAAGAATTGGTAACAAAATATAAAGACTTAGGAAGACAATCGTAGATGGAATGAGAAACTTTTTCTTTGCCTTAAGTAAATGCTTAAAGTCTGGGCTGCCCGCAATTTTTTCATAATCTAATTTTGATTTTTTTTGCTGCAATACTTCATTTTCTACAATATTCCCCAAACAAACCACTCCCCTTTTTCATAATTTTCTGAATTATATTTATATTCTAAAAAATACAGATAAAAATAGCAATATAATTTGATAAATTCAGGATAATTTACCCAGAATATATAACAAAAAGAGCCGTTCTTTTTCAGAATCAGCTCTTTTTGTCATAATTACCGTTATTTTGGATGAATTTTTGCTCTAGTCGGCTGTGCCCCACTTTGTTCATACTTCTTTTTTGCCAGTTTTATTAAATCTGTTTCATTCCCTAATTCGACATCCTGATTATTATCGCCATTTCGAGTCTTCTGTTCCGGATTCTGCCTTTTTGAACGTTTTTTCATTACTCACCCTCCTATTGATTAAGCAGAATCATTTGATTCTGTACTTGCTGCAGCTGCAGCCGCATGCGGTGCAATTGCTCACGCTGCTGTCCATTTGCACTATGAGCAAGCTTCGCTAAATCATTATAGGCATCTTCTAACTGCTGCAATGCTTGAACATATTGCTCATTATTGTAGTGTTCTTGGGTGTTGCTTATCGTAAATTGATCATTCGCAAAGCGTATCACATCTTCACATTGTTGAATCATCGCTTCAACCGACTCACGCGTCGCCATCAAACCCCTCCTGTTCTATAAAAAAGCTCTAAAGACTTACGCTCTTATTTTGCGCAAAATTTTGCTTTTTACCCCAATAGGCTTCATTCCTTTTACAGTGGATTAAGGATTTACTTCATGATAAAATGGATAAATTCGAGAATAAAGGAGGAGTCTGATTTGCATCAGAATAACCCTTTTCCATATGCAGCAGATCAAAAGCGTTACCATACTTGGAATTACCATTTACGAAATACTTTTGGTGAAAAGGTATTTAAAATCGCATTGGACGGCGGTTTTGATTGTCCCAATCGCGACGGCACCGTTGCCCATGGAGGCTGCACCTTTTGCAGTGCTTCCGGTTCCGGAGATTACGCCGGCAATCGTGCAGACGATCTGATTAAACAGTTTGACGAAATAAAAAGCAAAATGCATACAAAATGGAAAAACGGAAAATATATGGCCTATTTTCAGGCATTTACAAATACACACGCTCCCGTAGATGTATTGCGGGAAAAATACGAAACCGTCTTGAACCTGGAAGGGGTGGTCGGCCTTTCGATCGCTACAAGACCCGACTGCCTTCCGGACGATGTTGTCGACTATTTAGCGGAATTAAATGAGCGGACCTATTTATGGGTAGAACTTGGGTTGCAGACGATTCACGAACAAACTGCCAATCTGATTAACCGGGCCCATGATTACCCAACCTATGTTAGCGGAGTAGAAAAACTGCGCCAACGAGGCATTCGCGTTTGTTCCCATATCATAAACGGGCTTCCCCAAGAATCGACAGAAATGATGATGGAATCAGCTAAGGCAGTGGCCGGTCTGGATGTACAAGGGATAAAAATTCACCTTTTGCATTTATTAAAGGGAACCCCGATGGTGAAGCAATACGAAAAAGGCATGCTAGAGTTTCTATCATTCGAAGACTATATTCAATTAGTATGTGACCAATTAGAAATACTGCCTCCTGAGATGATTATCCATCGAATCACAGGCGACGGGCCAATTGATTTAATGATCGGGCCGATGTGGAGCATCAATAAATGGGAAGTACTGAATGCGATTGATGCCGAACTTGTAAGGCGCAACAGCTGGCAGGGCAAGTATTATGTACCAAGCAAAAGTGGGGTGACAAAATGAAACTGGAACGAATTCTCCCCTTTGCCAGGTCTCTTTTAGCTAAGGCCATTAAGCCAGGTGATGCGGTCGTTGACGGGACACTTGGAAACGGGCATGATGCCGAAATGCTTTGTGAATTGGTTGGTGAAGATGGACGAGTTTTCGGCTTTGATATCCAGGAAACAGCGATCGAAAACAGCATGAAACGAATCGAAGAAAGCCATTTTGAGGACCGTGTGATGTTTTTTCAAAGAGGGCATGAGAATGTTAAAAAATCGATCCCGCCCCAATATCATGGAGAAATCAGCGCAGCTATTTTCAACCTCGGCTACTTGCCTGGCGGCGATAAAAGTCTTGTCACAAAACCAGATACAACGATTTCAGCAATCGATCAGCTTCTTGACATAATGGCGGTGGAGGGAATTATCGTTCTCGTTATATACCATGGTCATCCTGAAGGGGCAGTCGAACGGGATATCCTGCTGCAATATGCAGAAAGGATTGAGCAAAAAAAGGCGCATGTTTTGCAATACCGCTTTATCAACCAAGTAAATAATCCGCCTTTTATCATTGCCATCGAAAAAAGAGCACAGGCCGATTAATTTTCAGGCCAATGCTCTTTTTTTTATACATTCTGGAATTTCCGGTAAATAACCGCATTAAAATAGAAGAAAGCACTTGCAGGTCCGGCAGTTTTTAAAATCTCTTTAGCTAGCTTGCGGATATTTTGCTGTTTTCTAACCTTTTCATCTGATAAATAAAGACCAAGCAGTCCTCGATTAATTAATTGGTGAAACCGTTTATGTGGAAGCTGCTTTGTATGACGGTCTGCCTCTTTCACAAAATGTTGTAAACGCTGAAACAGTTCCTGATCATTTTTATAATAAAAACAGAAGTTTAAATCCCCTCCCTCGCGATCCTCCTCTTGATCAATAAAATAATCGAGTAAAATATGCAGGCCTTGAATATAGGGAAAATACCCCTGCCGGATGTGTGCAGCGTGTTCCTGCTCAAAATCATCGCGAAAAGCATATGAAACGAGACAGAATATGCCTAAAGTCGAACCGGAACACGCAGAAAATTCATACCAGGACATTTCAGGAATCGATTCTTTATTTTTATTAAACCAATTTCTCAGACGCGGAACTCTCTGCTCGACGATCACATGTTTATGTACTTGTAAATCACAATAATAAGACATGAGTTCCCATAAGTATCCTTTAATTTCTTCATAATGACTGCATCGTGAAAGTACTTCCCTACACGTTGCAGCTAAATCATACAGGTATTGTCCATCCTCACGTTCATTGCGGAAACGGTAATAATCCCCTGCGGTCTGCTGCTTTTCATCAATCGTAAGGGCATCCTTCATCGCTTCGTGCAGCGCCGAAAAATCCTCCGGATCGAGTGAAGTGCTTCGATCGCATAAATTATCTAAAACGAATTACTTCAGCATAGTGCTCATTTGCTGTCAGGGCCATGATGGACCCGCCTTCACAATGAAAGGTCTTTTGCCCAATACTAGCCAGTGCCTGGCTGCGTAATTCAGGATCCGGGATTTGCTCAGCCCTATTTTTCCAGTAAGCTAACTCCTGATGAACAGTTGGAAAAACTTTACGATAGGCTTTTGCCATTAAACTAAAAGGCATAGATGGAACTGACATATTAAAACCTCACTTACACAATATAGCCAATTGCTTTTAATTGGCTGTTAAAAAAATCCTTCGCATATTCAAACACTTCTTCACGTTCTGGCTCATTAAAAATTTCATGGTAACATTTGGGCCATTCTTTAAATCTTTTTTCAGAGAGCGGAACATCGTTAAACCACTCTCTAACAGTATGTTTATTGACAATCTTATCCTCTCCGCCCTGCATCACTAAAAATGGCAAATCTTGAATTTTATCATTATTTTCAAAAGCAAACTGAATCGCCTGTATGAGCTCATGATACCATCTGACTGACACTTTTGTGATGTACAGGGTATCATTCATGTCTGCTTCTCTTACCTCATCATTGCGTGTAGCCATATCAATGGTTAAACCTGAGTTCACCTTGAAGCTTGGGGCAACTACATTCAAAACAGAAGAAAATAGATTTGTCATTTTTGGCGGTGGATTGACTAAACCTAAACACGGAGAAGATAACACGACACCAGCCAAATTCAATTTTTCTTCTTGGAGCAAACGAATTGAAATTAAACCGCCCATGCTATGTCCTATAAGAAATACCGGTAAGTTAAACTGATAGGCAGCCTGTATCCAATCCTTTACTTCAAAAATATATTCATCAAAGGAATCAATATGACCTCTTCTGGACCTTGTTGTCATCCCCTGTCCCGGCAGGTCCCCCATTATGACATGGAAGCCTGATAAGCGCCACATTTCAATCAGCCACCCATAGCGGCGATGATGTTCCATAGCTCCATGAACCATCACAATAACTGCTTTTGCTTCTTCTTCCGCTTCCCACTTCCACATTATTCCTTCCTCCCGTTACACTAATCAGCATATCTCTATCCTTCTATTATGACAAATAAACAAATGCTTTGACAAATCAAGACCCTTATCAGAAAATAAGCAAAAGTACAGATACATTTTTATCATGAGTATAAAGGAGAGTTGTCAATTGATCTATCCTTACAAGGGTAAATATCCGAAGATTTCTGAAACAGCCTTTATTGCAGATTATGTAACCATTACTGGTGATGTCGAAATCGGCGATGAAACGAGTATTTGGTTCAACACCGTTATCCGTGGTGATGTAGCACCGACGATTATCGGTAGGAGAGTGAATATTCAGGATAATTCCATATTACATCAAAGCCCAAATAACACACTCATTCTTGAAGACGATGTAACGGTTGGACATCAAGTCATTCTGCACAGCTGTATTTTACGAAAAAAGGCCTTTATCGGTATGGGCTCAACCATCCTTGACAGTGCTGAAATTGGTGAAGGTGCATTTATCGGTGCCGGCAGTCTTGTTCCTAAAGGAAAGAAAATTCCGCCAAATACCCTTGCTTTTGGGCGTCCTGCCAAGGTAATCCGGGAATTGAATGCGGAAGATCTTGCCGATATGGAACGTGTGAGACGGGAATATGTCGAGAAGGGCCAGTATTACCGCTCACTTCAGCAAAATCAAGATAAGTGAACCATCGGCACTCCCATTAAACACCGTATTAAAAAAATTTGTTTTTATCCGATAATAATCATGTAAGGAACATGATTATTTTAATTAGGGTGAAACAAATGAATTTACTATATATGGTTATTCTCCTTCTGTTTTGTATTTTGATA
>CALGSR010000390.1 GCA_937902115.1 uncultured Bacillus sp.
CTTCAAAATCTTCATAGGTGGAGTTATATGCTAAACCTGCAAGTGCAGCCAGTAGTTTAGCAGCACTTTGTTTTTGAGCATCTGTCAAAGAATTTTCATTTGTTAATGAGTCTGTGACAAACGTCTTCCAATTAGTTTCTCCAACTTCATTTAACTTTTTAGAAAAACTTTCTAATGCTATAACCTGCTCTGTATTTAATTCATCATAAGCAGCTTTTATTCTATCTACTACATCTTTAGGTACAGTATATGCAGCTTCTTGTTCAGCCGCCGCTACCTGTGCCCCGCCAAAGCTTGCTACAGGTGAAAACGCCAATGCTGCTACTAGCATTGCTTTTACTGCTTTGTTACTAAATGGATACTTTTTCTTCATCTTGTCACCTCTAAAGTTATTTATCAGTTTTTCGAATTGCCAAATATAGAACATATATGAAAATAGCATTCGAGTGATAAATTAATACTATATCAAAAGTATTAGTTTTTCAATCAGTTTTTATTTGAAAAAAATACAAATGTATACTAGTGATTTATTTTTCTACTATAAGTCCTATATAATCAATAAAGTGTGTTTTTCTACTATTACTTTAAGATAATATGATTTATAATTATTTCTATATATTATTTTTACAAAAGAGGAGCGCGTATGAAAAAGATTTCAATCATAATAGGTGCTGTTTTGTTAACGGCAGCAGTTGTTACTTTTAGCCTTGTTCAATGGAATAACAAGTTGGAAGATACGACAGTAAAAGCAAAAGAAAAAATCGAGGTAGTAAAAAAGACCGATCCGAATCTGACCGGTCATGCCTCGGCAGATACGGTTGCAAGTACAGAGCCTTCAGGGGATGCAGATTCCTCTGTCAATAAGGGAAATGATTCAAGCGCCGGCACGGGTACTCCGTCAAGTAATGGCGACACAGAAACTGCCGCAGCTGCAAACGAGGAGGATATCAAAGTTGAAGCCCAAGGCGGCACTAGCACCATTCCAGGCACTTCTTTAGCAGAGATTAAAGCGGCCTATCAGGAGGTTTTCACGGAACTGGAGGTTCAGGAAGGCAGCAAGGTGGATCAAGTGGTCGTGCAAGCAAAGGCGGACTTTGTCAGCAAGAAATATTCAAATGATGAGTTGATTGCAAAATATCAGGAATTTGCGGAGCTGCTGGAAACAAATGCAGATAAAACCTTTAACACTTATTATAAGCAGATGCAGCTTAATTTGCAGAAATATGGTCACGATGTAAACGAAGCGATTCCGTTTAAAAATGAATACAATGCTAAAAAGCAGGAGCGGATGACACGTGTGATTAGCGAGTTATCGCAGTTTTAATCTCCTTTTTTAACTAATTCTCTCTTTTACTAAAAACCTCCATCCGACGTTTCTGGGTGGAGGTTTTTTAGCGGATTCTTTTCCCGGTGAAGGGGCATTATTTTTTTAAAAACAAGGCTGTGTTAAAGGTCAATGTTGATTATTATGTACCTTGTTGATTGGAGTGGAACGGAAATCAACAATCAAGTTTAACAGAGCCAAAAACAAAAAAGCCCTTCACGCTCTTAAACCGCATGAAAGGCTTTTTTCTATATCATTACTCTTTTCCGTAGTAGTAGTAATAATGACTGTCCTGGATTTTCTTGTTGTTTAGGACAGTGCCAAGCAGTTTGCCGTTGGCAGCCAACAGCAGCTCTTTCGATTTAACAGCTGCGTCAATCGGTGTTTCGCCGCTTTTTATCACGAGGATCGTCCCGTCGCATTGGTTGGCAAGGATTTGCGCATCCGTCACAGCAAGAACCGGCGGTGTATCAAGTAAAATCATGTCAAAGCTTTCCAAACCAGTGTTCAGCATGTCCTTCATCGCCTCTGAGCCAAGAAGCTCTGCCGGGTTTGGCGGAATCGGCCCTGTAGGCAGAACGAATAGATTGTCCACTTCTGTTTCCTGGATGCAGTTCTCCAATTCATTACGCTTTGTCAGGAAACTTGTTAAACCACGCTGGTTCTCAACATGGAAGGTATAATGTACCGTCGGTTTCCGCATGTCACAGTCAATCAACAGCGTTTTCTTGCCTTGCTGGGCAAACACAACCGCTAAGTTAGCCACTGTAGTGGATTTTCCTTCTCCTGGTCCCGATGATGTAACGTCTCATGATTTTGTTTTTCTTAAGCCTCAACTTTATCACCCCGTTTCTTCAGATTGCCTATATTTGTATGTGAAGATGTTCTCTGTTCATCTGCTTCGGTAATGTCACTAACTGCACCAAGCACAGGGAGCCCAAGCAGCTTTTCGATGTCCTGCTCTGATTTAATCGTGTTATCCAAGTATTCTAATAAGAAGGCAATTCCGACAGAAGCCATTAAGCCGACGACAAAGGCAATTGCCATGTTTAACATTGGCTGCGGCTTGATCGGAGTTGGATTTTCCGGTAATTCAGCCGCAGATAAAATGTGAATGTTGTTGATCATCATTAACTCAGAGATTTCTGTTTTAAAGACTTGGGCAATTTCATTTGCAATGATTACGGCTTCTGCCGGGTCATGATTTTGCACCGAAATGCTGACAACCTGTGATTTCCCTTCCTGTGTCACGCTGACACTGCCATTTAAAGCCTGTGCCGAAGTGTCCAAATCTAATTCTTTGATCACTTGATCGAGAATATACGGACTCTTCAGGATAACATTGTATGTTTCGATATATTTAGAATCTGTATCGAGTGATATTCCAGCTAATGATGCGATGGAACCTGCCGCTGCTTGGCTGACAAGAATTTGTGTCGATGCCTTATAAACCGGTTTTAATACGGTAAAGCTCACAACTCCACTCGCAATCGTTGCTAAAAGAGTGACAACGATGATTAAAGCAAGTCTTTTCTTTAATACATTGAATAATTCTCTTAAACTTATAGTTTCCTCTTCCATTATACCCTCCAAATACTCTTTTCTCTGCCAATCGGATGTTCCTAACAAGGATACTTGATAGGTATAAAATACGGCCTGTCCCTTCAAACGTGACGTCACGAATATAAAATGACGTTGTTGTCTCGCAATCTAGTATCCAAACTGCCAGAACATGAAGAACAGCCCTAAATGAACAAACATTAACTTGTTATTAATAAATAGATAAATCCCAAAGGATAGTTTATGATAATCCGCCCTTTATTTCAATAGAATAACAGCAAAACACTTCCATTTTTCCTGTATTAATTGGAGTACAGCTCCATTACAAGAAAAATTTGATAGCTAAACTTTTAGACCATTAAGTCTTTTTCACTATTTTTTATAAAAAAACAACATGACTACAGTAACAATTACGCTTCCCTTCTGTAAGATTAAGGGAAACTATAGGACATTTGTTTTTTTATGTTCATAACAAGAGTATTTATTTTTATAAAATAATATCTGAAGCCAGTCCCTTTTCATCGGGGCGGATTGTTCCAGGCCAAATGGAAACCTATCTGTTCAGTGCTTCTTCAAGCGCCGCAATTTCTTCTGCGCTAAAACGTGAATAGGCCATTTGGATGGCCAGTTCCTGTTGTTCAGGAGTAAGACCATTTGCCGCAGCACGGTTGTAAATATCCTCTTGCGTGAAGCGGCTGAAACCGAATGCGACGGCCTCTTCCCTAGTGGCAAAGTAAAGCCTCCCTGTGTGCCCATTATTCGACGGGACTGCCGGGATTTCTCCGCTGCGGGCGGGAGTTTCCGGTATTTCCACTGCAGGTGCTGCACTGTTTTCTGCGGTATTTCCTGTATCCTCATTTACATTATCGACCGAACTTCCCCCGTTTTGCGCACCCTTTACGTCTGGCTCCATTCCAGTCTGAGAAGAGCTGTTCTCCTCACTATTGATTGCTTCAGCATCATCGTGATCGCCCTGTACCGGTTGTTCTTTTTCAGGTTGTTCTTTTTCAGAAACTGTCTCCTTTGAGCGGGCTACAGATGCCCCTTCATCGGTTTTATTCATTTCGTAAAAAAAGAACCCAGCGGCCAGAATAAGCAGAACCAAGACAGATCCACCAATGATCATCCCTTTTAATCTCATAATCCACCTCCGAATAATATATTAAAATAGTAAATTTCATAAATGACAGGTTTTCATAGATTAGTTTACCATCATTTATATCGATTTAAAATTCCTAATAAGTGGGTATTTTTGATTCGTTCTCCCCACAGAACACATATTAGCCAACTGTTCGCTAATGAGGTATAATCATGTTACTTTATACCATTAAAAATATTGGAGAGATGAACTATGCCATTAATTGCAATGAAAGAGATTGGAACACCATTAAAATTAATCGGTATCAGACTGTTCAAATCGAGCGAAGGCGACCTTTACATCAAATACGGCAACCGCCCAAGAAAAAAACTATTTAATTAACGTTGACTCTATTTTTTATTGTACTGAACAATGATATTTAATCAATGGCGCCTTGCCTATCTGCACCTATACTCGCGAGCTTGCTAAAGCTTTTTCCTAAAAAATCACAAGACTCGCCGGAGACATCAACAGCCTTGAAGACCGAAAAGTAATTAAATCCTTACTATAACCAGAGCGAATCCAATGGATTGGCTTTTTTTGTGCTTTAAGCGGGTTTATCGTTCTACAAAAGTGGAAAGAAAGAAACATGGGAAGGAAACATAGGGACGGTTCTCGCGTTTCTTTTGAAAACAAAACAGAGGAACCGCCCCTTCGTTTCATAACGGGACAAGGGACCTGGAACCTTGTCCCACTGGAAGATTATAAAGAATGAACAAAAAGACTGAACCGATTGCTAGACAGTCCGAATGAATAA
>CALGSR010000391.1 GCA_937902115.1 uncultured Bacillus sp.
AGCTACTGCGGAATAATTAGATTGAAAATATATATGTTTTCATTTTCAAATAAATATGGTAGCGGCGATAGGGATCGAACCTACGACCTTTCGGGTATGAACCGAATGCTCTAGCCAGCTGAGCTACACCGCCGTAATGCATTTACGACACAAGATATATAATACAAAGAAAACATGCCGATGTCAATAAGGATTATTGATAAACAGAAAATAATGATATCTAGCGTTCCCGGTGCAAATTACCATTAAGCACGCAAAATAATAGACAGTACAAAACCCGGGGAATAAATACGATATTCTTACATAATCGAAAGAATCTTTTACTGAATATATATAATGCTGTTTTCTTTTCAGCGATTACGCTGAATAGCGTCGAACGAAAATTTGGCACTTGTCTAATGTTTTGACAAACTTTTAAGATGTTTATCTCTTATAATGTTCAGCAACAGTAACTTTAACAGGGAGTGAAGCTATGTGGAAAAGGTAGAGCGAAGTTTCATAGAACCGATTCGTGAAGTAGACTTTGACAAAGCAAAGTTAAAGTTCGATAACCCTTTTATAAATATGCAATCGAAGCTGGAAATGCTCTTTCTTAAAAAAGGCTATATCCTTTTGATCATCGGCTTTTTACTTGGACGAGCCTTAATTCTAGCAAAACTAACTCCATTTAGTATTCCTTTCTTCGCCGCTGTCTATTTAATCAGACGTGATCGCGCACCATTGGCTTTAGTTGGTCTTGTTGCCGGTGCTGCAACGCTGTCTATCCGCGACGCTGTGTCAACATTTGCCTTGACCGTGCTCTATTTAATTGTATACCGGGTCTCGAAAAAGTGGCTCAAAAATGAAGTGAAAATTATTCCGTTCTATGTATTATCAATTATTCTCTTCGGAAGTCTGGCAGAGGGATATCTCTATAGTCAGACGATTGCCCTATATGATTTAATCATGGCCGGTGTCGAAGCTGGTTTAGGTTTTATTTTAACATTGATTTTCCTGCAAAGCCTTCCGCTGCTTTCAATCACGAAAAGAAGGCAGTCATTAAAAACAGAGGAAATTGTCTGTTTAATCATCTTGCTGGCATCTGTCATGACCGGAACGATTGGCTGGACGATTTATGATCTCTCCATAGAACATATTTTTTCTCGTTATCTTGTCATCCTTTTTGCTTTTGTTGCTGGGGCGACTGTAGGTTCAACTGTCGGGGTTGTGACAGGACTAATCTTCAGTTTGGCTAGTGTTTCAAGCTTTTTCCATATGAGTCTTCTAGCCTTTGCCGGGCTTCTCGGGGGCTTATTAAAGGAGGGCAATAAAATTGGTGCGGCAATCGGTCTGTTTATAGCTACTTTGTTGCTTGGGATGTACGGTGATGGCAACATGAATCTGGTGAAAACCATTTCAGAAACTACCGCTGCAGCTCTCTTATTTTTCCTTACCCCCAATAGTCTCACTTCTAAACTAGCAAAATATATTCCCGGTACAGCTGAACATACTCAGGAGCAGCAAATTTATATGCGGAAAATGAGGGATGTTACGGCACAGAGGGTAGCGCAATTTTCTAATGTTTTTCAAGCGCTCTCAAATAGTTTTTCAAGTCATGATGAAAAAATGGAATTCGAGGATATCGATCGCGAGCTTGATTACTTTCTTGGCAATGTGACGGAGAAAACATGTCAGCTGTGCCATCGTAAGGATAAATGCTGGACAAAGAATTTTACTACAACCTATGAGTATATGAAGCAAATTATGCTTGAAATGGAGCAAAGAGAAGAGGGGGTATCACAAAAATTATACCGTGATTTTGAAACCTATTGTATTAAACCAAAAAAGGTTATTGAAGTGATGGATCAAGAATTAACCTTTTATCAGGCGAATCAAAGGCTGAAAAAGCAAGTAAAGGAATCAAGAAAGTTGGTTGCTGATCAATTATTAGGGGTTTCCGAGGTGATGGAAAACTTCGCAAAGGAAATTCAAAGGGAAAGGGAAAATCATCATAGGCAGGAGGAGTTGATCTTAGAGGCTCTGCAAGACTTTGGCATCGAAATTGAAAATGTGGATGTGTATAGCCTTGAACAGGGCAATGTAGACATCGAAATGACATTGCCGGACTATGAAGGGCACGGGGAGTGCGAGAAAATCATTGCCCCGATGCTTTCCGATATTTTAGGGGAGAACATTCTCGTAAGCAAAGAGGAGTATGCCCCGGATTCAACTAGTATTTATCATGTTACGTTCCGCTCTGCCAAGACCTATACGATTGAAACAGGCGTTGCCCATGCGGCAAAAGATGGTGGGCTTATCTCCGGTGACAGCTATTCAACAATTGAATTAGGTGGAGGTAAATACGCCATTGCCATTAGTGATGGAATGGGAAATGGAGAGCGTGCCCATATAGAAAGCCAGGAGACACTGCAGTTATTGCAAAAAATCCTTCAGTCGGGGATTGAGGAGAAAGTAGCAATTAAATCGGTTAATTCTGTTTTATCATTAAGAACGACAGATGAGATTTTTTCTACGCTTGATTTAGCGATGATTGATTTACAAAATGCGGCAACAAAATTTTTGAAAATTGGTTCTATTCCAAGCTTTATTAAACGGGGAGACAAGGTGCTCAAAATCCAAGCAAGTAATCTTCCGATGGGGATTATTCAAGAATTGGAGGTCGATGTTGTCAGCGAACAGCTGAAGGCAGGGGATTTGCTCATTATGATGAGTGACGGTGTTTTTGAAGGGCCAAAGCATGTGGAAAATTATGATATCTGGATGAAACGGAAAATCACAGAATTAAAGACGGAGGATCCGCAGGAAGTTGCCGATTTAATCATAGAGGAGGTTATTCGCTCACGCTCAGGACAAATTGCAGACGATATGACCGTCGTTGTAGCAAGAGTAAAACATAATACACCGAAATGGGCATCAATCCCCGTTTTGAAATATAGACAAAAGGCAAATTAAACGAAAAGCAGAAGCGCCTTGCGCAAGCAGGGTATGACTTGCACAGGATGTGCTGACTTCGACGTTCGCCATAGGACGTGGCGGTTTTTAGTC
>CALGSR010000392.1 GCA_937902115.1 uncultured Bacillus sp.
ATGCACAGGATTTCTTGTTTGGAAACCAACTACCGTTTTCCATCCCTTTCCTAGAAATGCTTCCCTAGTTTGCACCGGATCTAAATAGAAAGTATCAAATTGATCCCGCTCAATACGTTTAATAAGGGTAATTTTACCACCGACATACACATTGCCCCTGCTGAACATTTTATTTACCCCTGGATGTTCACGATCGGCTGTTCCATAAACATTAGCCGCTTCCTTTTCCTTGTCCGGAACATATATATCTGATACGGTTATCACTCCGTAGGTAGCTCCTTGGTAATCCAAACGAACTTCATCACCGACAGCAATCGATTGAGCTATTTCTTCAGAAACAGGAAGTGTAATGGGAATACTCCAAACATATCCTGAATCAAGTCGCATTTGATTTACAACACTTTCATAATCTTTTTGGCCAAGAAAGCCTTCAATTGGGCTATATGCTCCTGTTCCAATTAACTCTAAATCACTTAAACTGATGTTGTCTAATTCAATAGATTTTGCAATATGTGAAAAATCATAATCCTCATTCAAACGATTAATTAAAACTCCTCCATGCGGTGTACCTAATGCCATAGCTAAAACTCCTCCTAATATATCTTTTCCATATAATTTTAATGGGTATTAACTGTTATAATGTGAAGTAAAATTAAATGTAATTAAATTCCTTCACCATGTTCAACATAAGAACTATTTTCTTTTTGTATTGTTTTCACTAAACTTAAAATACCAAATGTAGCAACACATACACTAAGTAATACACTAATGGTATAAAGATCACTGTCAATAAATATTTTGATAAGACTATAGGATATGACCAACGATAAGATTGGTGAAACAACCCATACCTTTACAATTTTACTAATAACTTGCTTATTGACCGTATTTTTCCCCTTTTTGGCAACTCCAATCCCCATGATCGCTGTACTTGTTACTTGAGTAAGAGGTACTGGAAGTCCAAATATTGATGCCGTAATAACCAGAATCGCTCCTGTACCTGAAATTGTGCCGCCTTCAAGCAAGGAAAACTTTGTGATCTTTTTTGCATTAGTTTGTAGAACATTACCGCCTAACAGGATAGCTCCAATCGCAATAAAGAATCCTCCTAATACGATACCGGTATTCATTGTAATAAGCTGTGCTCCTACTAGAGGGCCTATTGCATTTGCAACATTATTCATTCCGGCTGAAAAAGCCTCAAAAAATCCTACAATGATGACAAAAACAGCGAGTATTTTTTGCGCTTTTTTCTCTTTTAACTGCGGATATTTTTTGTTCACTACAGTAATAAGCTTTCCTAAAAAAAAGGCGATTGTAAAAGCGACAGCGGGAACAATGACCCAAAATGCAGCAATCACCAATATATTCTTTATATATAGGGCCTGAAAGGCAATACCGACGCCTACAATAGAACCAACCGTAATTTCACTCGTGGAAAGCGGGATTCCAAGCAAGTTCGCTAGGAACAGTGATAATGCTGCAGCAGATAAAATAATGAGAACCACTTTCGCGTTTAATAGATTTTGCGGAATAATCCCTGAACCAATGGTTTCAGCAACCTCACTGCCGCCAATTACAGCCCCTAGAAAAATAGCTATTCCACATAGCCATAAAGCTTTTTTTCTGCTTGGAATCGCACCTGAACCGTAGGCTACACTGATGGATGCTGCTGCACCGCTAGCCCCAATATTCATAGCAAAGAAAAGTGCCATGATACCAGCTAAATAAGTCAAAATCATTGATGATTACCCCTTTTTATTGATGAAGCCCGCACTCCGTTTTTCCGGTGCCGCTCCATCTTCCAGATCGCAGGTCGTCCGCGTTAATCGCCGGTTGTGTGCAAGGGCTGCAACCGATGCTTGGATATCCAGTGTCATGTAGTTTGTTATAATCAAGCTGATGCTTGTGGGCATAGCGCCAAATATCCTTCCAAGTCCAATGAATTAAAGGGCAAATTTTAATTGATTTAAATTTATTATCCTTATTGAAATACTGGGTATTAAGGCGTGTTTCAGATTGTTCTCTTCTTAAACCAGATAACCATGCTACCGCTCCAGACAACACTTCAGTTAATGGAAGGATTTTTCGAATTTCACAGCATTTATTCGGCTCTGTTTTCCAAAGTTCTTCACCATATTGTTTTGCCTGTTCTGCCAGTGTCAAACTAGGCTTTTTTAACTCAATTTGTAGTTCAGGATAGCGTTGCTGCACTTTTTCGATTAATTCATATGTTTCCTTAAAATGAAGGTCTGTATCAAGAAAGACTACTTTTGCCCGTTTATTTACCTGGTAAATCAAATCAATTAAAACGATTCCTTCAATACCGAAACTACAGGCGTAAACTAGTTTGTCACCATAGTGAGAATACGCCCATTTCAACGTTTCCAGTGCCCCTTTCGTGTCATCATCATCAGGAAATTTCATAACCGGGAATTGCTCGAAATTTTCATATGTTAATAGTTCTGTCATATTTTCTCCTCCATTTCAGTAAGTAATTCAAGAGATTAATAAGTCTGTTTACAAAAATATGTCCTTTATATGCTAATTGAAAAAAACAGATGTTTAATCGGCTTACTTTTTTAAAATTTTATCACAAATTCAACATATGTCAATAAATTATATCTACTTACTCGGAATTATTTTTACAACAGCATTTGCACATGATTACTAAATAAAAATAAAAGACAGTGAGACAAAAAGTACTCACTGTAGATATTATCGTTTATGAAAATGAAGCCAGATTATAACAGGAAATAAGATTAAGGGTATCACCTGTTCCCCCAATATTTGTAAATAATTCTTTAACGTACGTTCATTATATACCGTTTCAGCGTAAATTAAGGAACCATT
>CALGSR010000393.1 GCA_937902115.1 uncultured Bacillus sp.
TACCCTTAAAATATCGCAAGACTCGCCGGAGGCTTTAACTTCATTCAGCCCGGGTTTACTGAATTGATAAAAGATTGCATTCATCCAACCACTTATCAAAGTGGGAGACTTCTGCTGAATGAAGTTAAACGAAATAAAAGTCCTTTTGCGGTAAAAACCCATTTCTGATTGCTTCAAATTCAAGCTGTTCCCTAAATTTCGGATGGGCAATATTGATTAAGGCTTCTGTACGGCCCTGAATGGTTTTACCCTTCAATTCGGCTTTTCCATATTCGGTCACCACGATATCAACATCGTTTTTCGACGTTGTCACAGTGGCCCCCTGATGCAGCATTGGTACAATCTTAGAAATGGAATCGTTTTTTGCAGTTGAATACAGACAGATAATTCCTCTTCCATACTTTGTCATCCTCGCTCCCTTTGTAAAATCTCCCTGTCCACCGGTGGATGAATAATATTTTCCGGCGATCATCTCAGAATTACACTGGCCAAGGAAATCGATCTCAACAGTGGAATTGACCGAAACAAAGTGGTCAAGCTGGCAAATATTGTGTAAGTCATTTGATATATGACATGGCAGCATGTGAATATCTTTGTTATTGTTCATAAATTCATACAATTTTTTAGAGCCAAGAGCAAAGGTAGCGGTTGTTTTTCCTTTGTAAATCTTTTTATTTGAATTGGTGATAACCCCTTTTTCATATAAATCTACCACTTTATCGGGAAGCATTTCTGTATAGATTCCAAGATCGCGATGTTCTTTTAAATATTCCATGACGGCATTTGGCATCGAACCGAATCCAATTTGAAGAGTATCGCCATTTTGGATCAAGTCTGCAATCGTTTGCCCAATCTTTTGGTCTTTATCATTCTGAACCGGTTCAGGAAGAGAAGGCAGCTCGAAATCATGTTCAACGACTGCTGTTCCCTCACTGATATGGATCTTATTCTGCTCGCCGAAGGTTCGCGGCATATTTTGATTCACTTCAAGGATGATCGTCTTTGCTTTCCCGAGAAAATCGCCAATATAGCTGACACTTGTACCAAGAGAAAAATAACCTTCTTCATTCATTGGCGAAACAGCAGCCATAATCACCTGTTCAGATGTTGCTACCTTAATTAATGAAGGAATGTCCGAAAAATGGTTTGGCAGCAGGTCGACAATTCCTTCCGCGTGAGCTTTTCGATCTTGCCCTCCGAGGAAAAGCGAAATCTGTTTCATTTTTTCCGGTGCGATATCGAGGACGGGATATCCTGCAATCATCCGGTAAAGAGTGTTCCCATTAAGTTGTTCATTTGCAGGAAGTGCCTCAAGCAAGGCAGGAGGCTCCCCGGGATTGATAGGAAATAAAATGGCTTCCCCAGGCTCAACGAGGCGAACAGCTTCTTCTGCAGTACATCTTTTTGCTTGATACATGTTGTGAAAACCCATATCTATACACCCCTAATATATAATCGTTTACTATGGAAAGATGAAAATATGAATCTAGAACTTTATACTATATTGACAGAATATACTTGGTAATGTTACCGTTCACATAATATCAGATACTTTATTCTATCCGCTTTTCTAACAGCTTGTCCTTATATTAATAATGATTTAATAGAGCAACAACCACTTCGTCCCTACAGAAGGGACACCAAGACTAATATCCTGATTATTTCATATTTTTTCTGCAAAGGGATGGTAAACTTGACTCAGAAACAGGAAAACATTTTATCATCTGTTAAAAACGCCATTAAAATTCTCCGTTCTTTTACAATGGATGATCCGCAAAAAGGAGTGCGCGAACTAGCTTCTGAACTTGGATTAGGAAAAAGCAGTGTGCAAAGAATTCTCGCTACATTAGCAAATGAGGGATTTGTTCGCAAAAATGAAGAAACAAATAAATATCAATTGGGGCTTTCGGTCGTAGAATTAAGCTCGATTGTTCTCGGTAACATTGACCTTCATAATGAGGCCCTGCCCATAATAAAGACTCTTGTATCCAGATGCAACGAAACCTCTCACTTAGCTGTCCTAGAAAACCTGCAAGCGGTTTATTTGTGCAAAGTGGAAAGTGAAGATTCGATTGAACTTTTATCCCATACTGGTCTGCACAACCATACCCATTGTACAAGTTCTGGGAAATTATTATTGGCGCATGCAGAACCTTTTATTATGGACACTCTTTTAAAAAATGGACTTAACAAATTCACTGAAAATACGATTACAGATTCAGAAGTCTTTCAGAATGAATTGAAAACGATTCAAAAAAATGGATATGCGGTAAGCAAAGGAGAATTACGGTCAGAGATTACTTCTATTTCTGTACCTGTTCGGGACTATTCAGGGAAAGTAATCGCAGCTCTCAACGTAGTAGGACCAAGTTCTCGTTTTACCAATCAAAGGATTCAATATTTAGTAAGCGAACTAAAAATAGCCGGAGAATTAATTTCAGAAAGACTCGGCTATTGGAAAAGATGACTGGGACAAGGGACCAGGTCCCTCGTCCCTATCATTACTCATACATTGTCATTAGAGGAAGCCTCGCATGGCTATCATATTTTTAATGTGAAAGAAGATAGTTGTATAAAAGTGGTGTTAGAACCATAGAAATGGACGATGAATCATCTTTTTACTCTTTAAGAGAAAATAAGCGAACAATGCCAAGCACTGTTCGCCTTTTTTCATGTATTTTAGTATTCATTAGATTGATATTTGTCCGTAAAAAACCATCTTTTGTAAAGGCGAGATAAGTAAAAAGTAAACCACAGTGTGATAAAACTCCAGTACCATGCCCATTTTTTGTATTCAATTAGATTTGTGAACTTAACAGCAATTACTTCCAAACCTGTATGGATGGAAAATGACGTCGTCTGTGTTATCTACAGGGATTATGTTCCTTTTTCTGCCTATTCATCACAAAAGACCATTGTTAACTTGGTTGTTATCTATCATCATTATCGTCACATTGTTAATGATCTTTGAAATCAAAATGAGTGAAATGAAATAATTCCTATTTTAAGAAATTTAGAAAATGAATGAGCCCAAACTTTTTAAATAAAGAAGGCCTCCATCAGTGGAGGTTATACTACTAGTTTATGCAGTATAAAGGCAAAAACTTTGAACGAAACAGACGCGTTTCTTACAGAAATGCGTCTGTTTTCTGTTAAGAAAGAACCAGAGAGAGAATACGCGGACTGCCGTGTCTTCACATACTTGGTTAAGCACTTGCTCATGATGGTTTTATGTTGCAATATCTGTCGTTGAAGTGGGTGAATAATTTGCGACTTCTAAGACAATTGATGTACCAACTAATATCGGATCTCCTCCAGCAGGAACAGCAATGGCTAGAGATCCTACGGTTGTAGCCCCTTCCGTATATGTCGATATTCCCTCCATTTGTAACACACCGTTAATATAAACATTAAAGTAACTATTAGCTGGTTCAAGTGCAGGTAGATTTGCTGCTGCTGTACCGGTGTCATCAAAGAACTCTGCTGTATCAATTGTCAGTGTAGTACCAGCCGCTGTTTCTCCTGCAGTTACATGAAAGAACTTTTCTGGATCCACTCCTACTGCTGTTGTCGTTGCTGCGGTTACTTGAAGCTTCATAAGTTGTAATGCCATAAAAAAAACCCCCTTATAAATTTTATTGTATTCAATTCATCATATGAAATTTTTTCAGGAATTCTTGGACATGTGCAATAATTGCAAAACATTTAATTAGCAATCGATAGTTTAGTTACTAATACAATTTGAAAATATGCTTATGTACTTAGTTGTTTCGTGGTTTCCAAAAATATCCGGTAGAATAAGATACTATTAAAGAGACAAGCTTATTATTTATCTCTTTACAAAATAAAGTCTATATGAATGGAGTGAATATAAATGCCTATTGTTAAACCCTTTATGGCTTCCAGAAAGTTCTTTGCCACCATTGGAGATGGTACAGGCACAGGTCCAACGTTTGCCATTGATGCAACAACCTTTATCGATGACGCTGGTGCTGCCGCTACCGCATTTCCAGCGTCATTTGCCTATTATGTACTGTATATAAACGCTCAAATTCAAACTGCTGATGTCTCAACCATTTCCACAACTACAATTACTATTCCGGATGGCGATACTCTTGATCCCGCAACCCCAATTCTTGTTGAAGTTGTAGTCAACTAGTTAGATATTATTTTCGGACCATTTTCCACTGCAGGAAAATGGTCCTTCTTAACATGACACCATTAATTGTCGTTAGTTAATAATTATTGACTGAAGTGTGATTGGTACACCTGCTATAGGAACATCATCAACCAACAAAGTTAATTTCCCTTCTTCCACTGTGTAAATATTATGAGGTTGGAGAACACCATTAATGAATAAATTATAGTAAGAAACTTCGCTTGGAGGCAATATCTCAGTGGTTCCATATTCTGCCAAACCATCACGATTTGTAAAAATAAGTTTCTCTCCATCTGATAAAGTAAAACATAGTAAATTTATTGTT
>CALGSR010000394.1 GCA_937902115.1 uncultured Bacillus sp.
CTTGCCGGCGAATATTGGGCGGGCTTGGTAAAAATAAATGAAAAAATTTAAGATAGTAGCTGGAATAATGGCCGTATTACTTGTTTCAGCGTGCAGCTCGAATGAAGGCCAGGAAAAATCTAAAACGGTTGATAGTGGATATAAAGTTGAACACGTACACGGCCTTGCTTACACAGAAGATGATTCAATCTTTATGGCATCTCATGAAGGATTGATCACAACAAAAGACCAAGTAAGAAATGGTCTATAGCTGGGGATGCCAATTTTGATTTTATGGGATTCCATATGCTGTCTGATGGTACAATGCTGACAAGCGGACATCCTGGACCAAATACCGATTTGCCGGATCCCCTTGGTTTAATGGAAAGTAAGGATAATGGTGAAAACTGGGGATCTAAATCGCTGCTTGGCGAAGTTGATTTTCATGTTCTAACCTCCAATGAATCAACCCCTAATCTTTTATTCGGCGTTATTCAAATGGAAATGGGAGATTATAAAACCGGGATTTATAAAAGTATTGATAAGGGAAAGAGTTGGGAGAATTTAAAAGCCGAGGGATTGCCTGAGGATTTGCATGGTATTTACGCACTTCTTTCGCTGCCAAACGATAAAAATGGGTTGCTGGCAGGAACGAATCAGGGTGTCTATCGTTCTGAAGATGGAGGTAGAACATGGAAGGTGGCAGATGGTAAACGTTTAATTACTGCTTTCAATGTTATTCCTGGATCGTTAGATTTAGTGAGCTATTCAATAACTGATGATGAAGCGGGTATGATGATGAGTAAAGATAACGGCAGTACTTGGGAGAAGGTTGGGCTTGATCTTGGTAAGGATGCTGCTGCTTATTTTGCAATAAAACCCGATCAGCCTGAAAAAATAGCTGCTATAACCTTTGAAAATAATCTACTAGTAAGTGAAGATGGCGGACAGAATTGGGAAACATTGATGGAGAAGGGGATATTGAAGGACTAAAAAAACGAAGGTATTGGGTAATTCCAATGCCTTCGTTTTCAATTTATATTCGAAGAATTATTGAAGCAGTGTTCTTTTTTGGCTATGATTTATTACTTCGTAAGGCTAGTTTCACTGCAAAGTACACTGCGATTCCAATTACCAATAAGTTAAGCAGACCGAATCCCAACATTCCCATCATGTGAAAACCATATCCGCCCATCGTGAGGAATCCTCTCCTAACTATAAATTATTCATCATCCCTTCCGTGTTACCGTTCATCATGCCGCCCATGTTGCTGTTTCCCATCATACCGCCTTCACCGTGACATGAATCGAACATCTCTTTCAGTTCATCCGTAGAAAGATCGGGATGCATTTCTTCCATATATGGTTTCATCTGCCCGAAGTTTAATAGTCCATTACCATTTGCATCTTCGTTTGCAGCTGCAAAGGCAAAGGTTCCTGCTCCTCCCAAAATAATGGCACCTGCTAAAATTCCGATGGCTAATTTCTTTTTCATGTTATCCATCTCCTTTCTTTACTTAATCTTATCGCTATCTAATGGAGATCTTATGGAGAAGTTATGTGGAAGTTATGAAGATTTCTACTACCAATCTTAAGGATGTTAAAATAAAAACAGGAGGGGGTCGGTTAGTGTGGCAAAAATTCTTTTAGTTGATGATGAGGAAATGATCCTGGAAGTTCTCCAGGCTTATTTTGAAAAAGAGGGCTGGAGCTGCGTTAGTGCTTCAAATGGCATCGAGGCATTAAAGAAGGCAAAGGAACACAGCCCGGATATGATTATCTTAGATCTAATGCTGCCGGATATATCGGGAGAAGAAGTATGCCGCTTGATTCGAAAGGACAGCGATGTTCCTATTATTATGTTAACCGCAAAATCCTCTGAAGAAGATTTAATAAATGGCATGGTGATTGGTGCCGATGACTATGTGAAAAAGCCTTTTAGCCCAAGAGAAGTAGTGATTCGTGTGAAGGCAATATTACGGAGGATGCGGAGAACAGGGACATCCAGCCAACTCATATTTAATAATGGAAAGCTAATCATTGATTCGCTAAAAAAGGAAGTGGAGTTGAGTGGACAGGTAATCTTGCTGACACCCATTGAATATAAACTTCTTTTGACAATGGCCAATTATCCAGGCCGGGTTTATAGCAGAGCCGAACTGCTTGAAAAAGTACAAGAGGACGGAGCCTATTTCGAAGGCTATGAACGAAGCATTGATACACATATAAAAAATTTGCGTAAGAAAATCGAATCGGATACTCGCCATCTAGAATTTGTTTTAACTGTTTTTGGTATGGGTTATAAGTTTGGAGGAATTCTGGATGCATAAGACGCTTCGATTCAGAATTCTCTTTTATCTCTTAGTTGTTTCATTATGTGGGGTTTTTTTGGCGGGTCTCTCCATTCTATGGGGATTCGAGGGTCGTTTTAGTGACTATTTACAAGAAAATAGAGAAAAAAATATCAATCTCATTCAAGAAATGGCATTTCAGGAGTATGAAGACAGCGGTAATCTTGCAAGTGATCGATTAAATAGTTTGATGCATGAGCAGGCCATGACGGAGAGTATATTTTATCAAATTTATGATGCAGAGGGAAACCTATTGGTTGATACGACCGTGATGCTGAGGATGATGAGAAATATGGGAATGCAATCAGGTTCGCTTTCAGACAAGGATTATCTATCGAGCAACTATGACCTGTCATTCGAACAAAAAACAATCGGAAGTATGAAAGTATATTATCCTAATCGTCTGCTTGATGAGGACTTTTCATTTTTAAAAAAAATTAAACAAAATATTTATATGGCTATTATTGTTACTGTTATTCTCTCATTTCTATTTAGTATTCTGTTTTCAAAGCGACTGTCAGCGGGTTTTAATAAATTATCAAAAGCGGTTCATGAATTACGGGAACATAAGTGGCACACACGTGTACCTGTAGAGGAATTGACTGAAGAATTGAAACCTATTGGTCATTCTTTTAATGAGTTAGCATTGTCTCTCTCGAAAGAAGAAACGCTTAGAAAACAGTTTACAGCGGATTTGGCTCATGAACTACGAACACCTCTTGCGACATTAAGAAGTCAGATTGAAGCCTATCAGGATGGCATCTGGGAACCAACATCAAAAAGACTTCAGCAGAGTCATGATGAACTCATGCGTTTAGTTCGTCTCGTAAATGAATTAGAAAAGCTGCTTGCAGCTGAAAATCCGCAAATAAGGCTTCAGAAAACTGAAATAGAAGCTGGAAGGATAATCACTCTTATAGAAAATCAATTCGGCCCTTCGTTCCGCGAGAAGGGGGTTCACCTAAATATTTGCAAGTCAACAACAGAGCATTGGTTTAAAGCCGATCGTGACCGAGCGATACAAATATTAACTAACATTGTAAATAATGCTCTTCAATACACACCGGAAGGAAAAAATGTTGAGATTTTAATAGTGGAGAAAGGAAACCTTATTGGCTTTTCTGTCAAAGATGAAGGAATAGGGATTCGTGAGGAAGATTTGCCGTATCTTTATGAAAGATTTTATCGGGGTGAAAAGTCAAGGGATAGAAAAACAGGGGGAATTGGAATCGGTCTATCGATTGTAAAGGCTCTAGTTGATGCCCACAAGGGGAAAATTAAAATAGAAAGTAAATTAAATGTGGGTACAACAGTTACCGTATTCTTTCCAAAAACATAGAGAACAAGCAGAAAAAATGTTGTTGTTCTCTATATTTTACCTTGTTTATTAAGGTTCTTTTCTCAGGCATTGTTGTTTTTAGTTTAAAAATAGATAAAAAAATAAAGGCTGCGTTTCTGCACAAAATCTCCATACTTTCTTAGTAGACTTAGGGAAAATAGTTAGGAGTGATCTAATTGGAATAAAAAGGGGGGGAGGCAATGTATGAAGTTTTCAGCCAAATAAGCTATACCTTAAGCAAGCCTTTCCTAACGATGGTGAATAGTACGGAAGGAGTTCCTTTGCTTTTTGCCTTGCTGCTTGGAATAATCGGTGCCATGGCTCCATGCCAATTTACCGGGAATTTGGGAGCCATTATGGTTTATGGAAATAAGTCATTGCAAAACAAGATTGCCTGGACTGAAACCTTGTTTTTTATTCTCGGGAAAATGCTTGTTTTTTCTACATTAGGTTTGATTGTCTGGGTGTTAGGCAGTGAAGTTCAATCAAGTCTAACATATTACTTCCCCCGGTTTAGAAAAATTGTCGGCCCTGTCTTAATTCTTATTGGTTTATTTATGCTTGGAGTAATAAAAATCTATAAATCATTTTCATTTGGCCGCATTCCCGAAAGATTTATGAAAAAGGGAAAACTGGGGGCCTTTCTAATGGGTGTAAGCTTTACACTTGGATTCTGCCCGACCATGTTTGTTTTGTTTTTTATCACACTGATGCCGCTGTCTCTATCTGTTTCTTATGGAGCGGTCTTGCCTGCTATCTTTGCTATTGGCACTTCATTGCCGCTAATCCTGGCTATATTCCTAATAGGGTACTTTGAGCTAAGTGGTAGGTTCATGAAAAAGGAAGGGAGAAAAATCGGTTTGATCGTTCAAAGAATAGCAGGAATGGTTATCCTTATTTTGGGAATACTTGATACGATCACCTATTGGGATCTCTGAGAAGTATATAATAATTTTAGTGAAAAATAATTCACACTAAATTAGTGTGGTATAATATTTTTTATAAAAAAAGGATGTGACACCGTCATGAAATTTAAGTTCCTAGGGATTGTACTTCTTGCCGCAGTGGTGTTAGCTGGCTGTAGTGGCGGAAATGAAAATGCAACAGAAACAGAAGGAAAAACTACAAATACAACTGAGACAGAAAATATTAAAGAATTGGTAAGTGGTTATAGTACAGGTGAAGTAGAGGTAGAGTCCGCTTCCATCACTTCAGATCAATTGATTGTGAACGATACGGAGGTTTATGACTTACCAAAAGATGAGTTTTTTGTTTCGATTGCCCCCTATATCGATCAAACTCACCCTTGTGGAAACCACAGCTTGACAGGTTGTCAAGGAGAATTGGTAAAGGAAGAGTTTGAGGTCTATATCGAAGACGAGGACGGCAATGTGGTCGTAGATGAAACGATGACATCTCAAGAAAATGGATTTATCGATTTCTGGCTGCCACGGGATAAAACGTATCAAGTGAAGATTGAGCAGGATGGAAAAACAGTACAAGCAGAAATCTCTACTTTCACTGGAGATAATACTTGTATCACAACGATGCAATTAAAATAAGAAGGTACCCCGTTTCAGGGGCCTAGAATGTCGGGAAAAGTAGATTTCTCGGCATTCTTTTTCGTAAAAAATAAATTCGATGGAACTGCAGACGATTTATATATAGAAAGGCATGGAGGATGGTTGAATATCAATGAACAAGTAATCAAACGCTATAATCGAATTTCTGGCATCTATGGGGTCATGGATCGAATGATAAAAAAAGAGTGGAGGCTGCAGCTGCTTTCAAATGTGTCAGGAGAAGTGCTTGAAGCGGGGCTTGGTACGGGGGCAAATTTACATTATTACCCGGAAGCAATTCAATCATTAACTGGTGTTGATTTCAGTGAAGGTATGTTGCGCCATGCTAAAGAAAAAGCAGCACAGGAAACCTTTCCGTTTCCAATTAAATTAATGGAAGAAGATATTCAGGAATTACCGTTCGCTGACAATTCATTTGATTCAGTTGTAGCAACATGTGTATTTTGTTCAGTTCCGGATCCAGTAGCTGGTTTAAAGGAGTTACAAAGAGTATGTAAACCGGATGGCCGTATTTTTATGTTGGAACATATGAAAAGTGAAAATAAGTTGATCGGTGCGATCATGGATATGCTCAACCCGGCGACAGTAAGACTTTGGGGGGCAAACATTAATAGAGAGACACTAAAACATATTTCACATGCGGGACTAAAAGTGGAAGAAAACAAATTATTAATGGGTTCCATTATGAGAGGACTAGTGGCCCATCCGAATAAAGAGTAATGAAAATTTTGGAATGGAAAAATACAAAAGCATTGGGGAACCAATGCTTTTGCTTGATTTCTATTACTATAAGAAGGCACCTGGTTTCAAGTGTATAGAGGTCAAGAAAAGTGATTTTCTCGACCTTATTCTTTTTCATTTAGTTGCAAGAGAATTCGAAGAGTTGAGGGGTTTAATTTTGTCCTTCATAACGGCGATGAAGGACATCTGTACAGGTATTTAACCGCAATTTATCCTTCATTGCCTTAATTCATTTTTCAGCCACTAATCAAATAATTGTTTACACAGATTTTGAGTGTTTTTCGACTCGAGAACGAGGAGTATTTGTATCTGTGTTTGTGTGATAGTTCTTTCCGGTTGAGAACATATAACCTTTATAATGATAGCGAATGCCATAAATAAGACCCATCGCCATCATATTTCCCATGAGAGAGCTTCCCCCGTAGCTAATAAATGGAAGCGGGATCCCGGTAATCGGAAGTACCTGAATGGTCATACCAATGTTTTGGAAAACATGGAAGGTAATCATGCTAATGACACCGACACATAAACAAGTATTAAATGAATCCTTCGTTTCCATCGCCATTTTTGTTATATGATAGATTAATAGAAAGAATAATCCAATGACAAGACTGGCGCCGAAAAAACCATACTCCTCACCAATAACGCTGAAAATGAAATCGGTATGACTTTCCGGAATATATACCTTTCGCTCAGCAAACCCTTTACCAGTTAAAAGACCGGAACCTATCGCTTTAAGTGAGTTAGACAGATGATAGCCGGCAGCATTATTTTCTGGATCGAGCCACGCATAAATTCGGTCAAACTGATAGGCCTTAACATGAAGATATTTTTCCAGAATCTCCGGAGCCCAAATAACGTAATAAAGAATCACGCCCATTAGGGCAATCACACTTCCATAAAGAGGAATAAGGATTTTCCATGTGATGCCGGAAATGAAAATAAGGCCTGTCATGATCGCCAGCATTACGAGTGCCGTTCCTAAGTCGGGCTGCATCATCACAAGTCCAATTGGAGCCATTGTAACGAGCCCTATTTTGTAAAGAAGTATAAAATCTGTTTTGATCGTTTTATTGATGTATTTTTCATGATGAAGCTGAATCGTTTTACTCAAAGCAATAATTAGAAAAACCTTCATAAACTCTGAAGGCTGTATCGACCCGATAGGGGTGGAAAACCAGCTTTGCGCCCCGTTAATTTTTGGTGTCAAGCTTGTTACAGGAGCTACAGCTAAAATCAACAATAAAAGAATACCAAACCCATACAGGAACCATGTCAGCCTTTTCAGCTGGTCACTGTCAAATCGCATCATTACAGCGATGATAGCAGCTCCAACACCATACCAAAAAACTTGCTGGATTAAGAAGTTCTTTTCTCCGTATTGTCCGGAAGCCTGTCCGCTATAAATGGCAATACAGCTGACAAGAAAGAACAATAGAAGTAAAAGAGTCAGAGTCCAATCAAATCTTTCAGTTGTCCTACTTTTATGATCCATTCAAAATCACCCTTTTTTCCTCCAGGTTCCCATTATATTCCTAATTGACTATAACACTTATACTATAATATATACGATTTTGAGAGTGATTTAGTTTCCTTTTTCAAAAAATAGAATAAATCATGTAAAAAAACCAGCATAAAGGGACTGGTTTTTTTTGAAGTTATACAAATTTTACATTAATTGCTCAATAAACATGGTGGCAATGCCGAAATAAATAAATAATGAGATGATATCATTCAATGTTGTAATTAGCGGTCCGGAAGCGATGGCAGGGTCGATGTTGATTCGGTAAAGAATGATCGGAATAATCGTACCAGCCAAAGTACCAACAATCAGAGTCAGGAAGAGAGATGAGCCCACGACGAGTCCAAGAATCGGATTCCCTTGCCAGACAAAGGCAATAATGGCGATAAGAATGCCGCATATTAAGCCTATAATAAAGCCAACGAGAAATTCACGCATGATCAGCCTGAAAATAGCCTTTTTGTCCAAGTCATTGTAGGAAAGTCCGCGAACAACGACAGCCAGCGATTGTGTCCCTGTATTCCCCGTCATGCCTGAAATCATGGGCATGAAGTATGCAAGGGGAACAACGAGTGCCAAGGTTTCCTGGAATCCACTGATGATACTACCTGATACCACTCCGATAAACAGGAGGAGGATGAGCCATGGAAGTCGGCGGTAGGCAGCAACGATTGCCTTTGTATCAAAATCAATTGCCTTACCTGATGCAGAAAGTTTTTCGATATCTTCCGTTGCTTCCTGAATGACGACGTCAATAATATCATCGACCGTTACAATTCCCATTAACATATTTTCATCATTAACGACTGGGATGGCGAGAAAGTCGTAGCGCTCGATCATTCGTGCTACTTCTTCTTGGTCCGTAGTATCTAAAACAGAAAGAACCCGCTCATACATAATGCTGCGAATTTTTTCATCCGGCTCAGCAATTAATAGATCTCGATAGGAGACAACGCCTACCAGTTTCCGCTCTTGATCGATAACATATAAATAGTTGATTGTTTCAGCGAATTCAGCAAAGATTTTTAGTTTAACAACAGCATCTCTGATCGTAAAGTAATCGCGAATCCAAACAAATCTGTTGGTCATCAGCCTG